>JANXOJ010000149.1 GCA_025353625.1 Planctomycetota bacterium
GTTCCGCTATACACCCGGCGACCCGGCTTGCTGATGCGACGGATCGTGCGGATCACGCGCTCACCATTGGGGCCGTACTTCAGGTGGAGCCGGAGTTGCCTGGCAGGTTCAGAAGGCACTTCCTCCCAATCCCAGATGTAGCCTTCGCGCTTCAGAACTTCCGCGAGTCCACGCTTCACCTTGGAGAGCGGGAAATCGACGTGCGGTTTCTCAACGCGCACCGCATTGCGAATGCGGGTTAACATGTCGGCGATGGGGTCGGTCATCATAGGTTTGGGGTTCCTCTCACCAGCTCGCCTTTCGGACGCCGGGAATAACCCCTTTGTCCGCCAGATTACGAAAGCATATCCGACAAATACCAAATTTTCGATAGACGGCACGTGCCCGACCACACAGTCGGCATCGATGCACGAGGCGCGTCGAAAACTTCGGCGTCCGCAGTGCCATCGCTCTTTTTGATTTGCTTGCCATTCAGTTAGTCCTGTAATACACGCACACGGTTGTCGCGAAAAACAAATTTCTTAGGATGCACGCAACGGCATCCCCATCGCGCGAAGCAACTCGCGCGACTCGTTATCGTTGCCGCTATTCGTCACCAACGTAACGTGCATACCCTGCACGTTGGTGAACTTATCGGGATTCAATTCCGGGAAGACCAATTGCTCGGTCAAGCCCAGGCTATAGTTGCCGTGGCCGTCAAATCCGTTGGGGTCTAGCCCGCGAAAGTCGCGCACTCGCGGCAAGGCCAAGGCAATCAGGCGGTCGAGAAACTCGTACATCCGCTTGCCGCGCAACGTCACCTTGCAACCGACGGCCTGGCCCTCGCGAAGCTTGAAGCCTGCCACCGACACGCGGGATCGCGTCACGACCGGCTTTTGTCCGGCGATGGTCTTCATGGCTTCCACGGCCTCTTCGATATACTTCTTTTCGGTGATCGCCTTGCCGACTCCCATGTTGATCACGACCTTGCGGACGCGAGGCAACGACAGGACGTTCGTGCGGCCAAACTTTTTCGCCAGCGACGGTACGATTTCCTTGAAGTAACGCTCCATCAGCCGCGGCGTCGGAATTTTCTTCGGGCCTTTGGTTTCGTCGGCGGCGTCTTTGTTCTTTTTTGCACTCATCGGGAAGCCTGCAATGCTTTTCTATCTCTATTTACGTTACTAGGCCGTTCGTTCGTCAGTTCGCAACGGCCAATGAATTTGCGTTCTATTTCTTTGCCGGAGCCCTCTTGGGCGGCGAGATCATACCGGCCGCAGCTCCGCACTTTTTGCAGAAACGCTCCTTGGATCCATCGGTCGCAAAGCGTGCTCCCACGCGCGTCGGCTTACCGCACGACGCACAAAGCAGGGCCACATTGCTTTGTGGCACGGGCATCTCCACCGACAGGCGACCGCCTTGCGGGTTTCGCTGGCTGCGGCGAACGTGCCGATAAACCCGGTTCACGCCCTCCACGACCAAGCGGTCCTTGCCGGTGCCGCTTTTGTCGCGAACGATCCGCAGCACTTTTCCGCGCGTGCCGCGATCCTCGCCCGCCATAACCATCACAGTATCGTTAGTTTTAATCCACATCAGACCACCTCGGCCGCGAGGCTCACGATTTTCATAAAGTTTCGTTCCCGCAATTCCCGCGCGACCGCACCGAAGATGCGGGTGCCGCGGGGGTTTTGTTCGTTGTCGATAATTACAGCGGCGTTTGTGTCGAAGCGGACGTAGCTGCCGTCGGCACGCCGCGTCGGCTGCTTACAGCGGACGACCACCGCCTTAACGACGGCACCCTTCTTAAAGTCGCTGCCCGGAATCACGCCCTTGACACTACAGACGATGACATCGCCGATCCGAGCCCATCGCTTGCGGCTCCCGCCGAGGACTTTAATACAGAACAATTCCTTTGCACCTGTATTGTCGGCTACGTCGAGCCGGGTTTGCATCTGAATCATAATCTTCTCGCTTCACTCACTACAACGCAGTTACAAGTCTATAATCAACCGGCCGGTGCATTCGTTCCCGGCACGTTGGTTGCCGATGTTGCCTCAGCATCCTGCTGCGCAAGCACCTGCTTTGCAAGGGCCTCGGCGGCCTTTGCCTTGGAAACAATCCGCACCAGAACCCATCGCTTTGTCCGCGACAAAGGCCGCGACTCCTCAATCTCGACCAGGTCGCCCTCGTGCGACAGGTTTTCCTCGTCGTGCGTGGTACAAACCGTGCGGCGACGAAGGATCTTGCCGTAGCGAGGGTGACGCACCAGACGCGAGACCTCAACGCGCCGCGTCTTGGACGCCTTATCGCGGGTAACGACGCCGGTTACTAATCTCTTAGGCATGGTTTACTTCCAAAAATCTCTTGCGAATTCCAGTATCGGGGCGGTTTCGACGCCACCCTACTCACATCTACTTCGTGGCGACAGTCGCAGTCGCCGCTGTCGCCGGAGTTGCATCGGCAGTCGCCTCATTCGCCAGCTTGATTGCGCGTTGTCGCTGCACGGTTTGTATCCGCGCGATCATGCGGCGATTCTTCCTCAGCTCGCTCGGAGCGTCGAGCCGCTCGGTCTGGCTCTGCACGCGCAATCGAAACAAATGATCGGTCGTATCCTTGAGGAGCAATCGCAATTGCTCGCTGCTCATATCGCGTAGTTCGCCAATTTTTTCCATAGTAGCTTGTCGCTTTTAGTTCGTGGCGCTTAGTTCTTGGAAAGTGCCGTCCCAAGCCCTAATCTCCAAGTTCTTTCTTTCTACATTGGGCGCCGACGAAGGAACCGCACTCGTACCGGCATCTTATGGGCCAACCGAGCGAAACACATCCGCGCGGCCTCCTCGGCGATACCACCGACCTCAAACAACACCGTGCCGGGCTTGACCACGGCTGCCCAATACTCCGGTTCGCCCTTACCCTTACCCATGCGCGTTTCCAACGGGATCGAGGTAATCGGCTTATGCGGAAATATACGAATATACAGTCGTCCTTCAGCGCGCAGATACTGCTGTGCGGCGATACGGCCAGCCTCGATCGTCGCAGCGCTAATCCACCCGCCCTGTTCGGCTTGCAACCCGAAGTCGCCGTGGACTACGCGATTGCCGCGGGTGGCGTCACCTTTTATACGTCTTCTTTGGCTTTTTCGGTGCTTCACCCGTTTTGGCATTAGTGCCATTGATATCTTCCCCGCTAAAGAGGCCCAAATTGATCCAAACCTGTATGCCGATATGTCCCTGCGCGATCATCGCCTCGGCAAAGCCGTAGTCGATATTCGCACGCAAAGTTGAAAGGGGAATCGAGCCGGCAATCTGTTTCTCGCAGCGCGACATTTCTGCCCCGCCCAGCCGACCGGAAAGCTGGATCTTGATCCCTTTCGCTCCAGCCTCCATCGTCGTTTCAATCGCACGCTTCAAACTGCGGCGGAATGCAGCCCGCTTAATCAACTGCTCGCCGATGTCCTCGGCGACCAGTTGCGCGACGAGCTCCGGTCGATTGATCTCTTCGATCTTAATGTTAATGCGACGGCCGGTCTTCTCTTGGAGCTCCTTTTGTAGCTCCTCGACGCGCTCGCCTTTGCGGCCAATCAGCACGCCCGGCCGAGCCGAGAACAAAATCACCTTAACTTCATCGCGGGTGCGCTCAATTTCGATCTTCGCGATCGACGGATAGACCGCCTTCTCAAATTTGTCTTTGCGCTTTTTAATGAACTCACGAATCTTGTGGTCTTCGACCAGCAGATCCGCAAATTCTTTCTTGGAAGCATACCAGCGGCTCTTCCAGCCGAGCATGATCCCCGTGCGAAAACCGATCGGATTGACTTTCTGACCCATATACTATTCCAGTTCTACACGGATGTGGGACATACGCTTCTTAATGATCGAGGACATACCGCGCGACTTAGGCTGCATGCGCTTGAACATCGGCCCGCCGTCGACGCGGGCGTCCTTCACCACGAGGTGGTGCAAGTCGGTCGCCCGCCGATCTTCGGCATTCGCAAGTGCGCTTTGCAGCACCTTCTCCAACAGCCTCGCCCCGCGATGGGGTTGGAAGCGGAGGATTTCAAGCGCCTCGTCGGCGAACTTTCCTCGAATCAGGTCGGCCAAGGGCCGCACCTTTCGAGCGCTTATTTTTGCGTAACGGTGAGTGGCTTCAAAACCCATGATTACTTCTTGCCTCCCTTGCCGCCGTGTCCGCGGAAGGTTCGCGTCGGTGAGAATTCGCCCAGCCGGTGGCCGACCATTTCCTCGGTAACAAATACCTTGACGTGCAGCTTGCCGTTATGCACCATGAATGTATGCCCGACAAAATCGGGGATGATGGTGCATGCACGCGCCCAGGTCTTGATCGGATCCTTGACCCCCTTGGCGTTCATTTGCTCCACCTTGGCGTAAACCTTGGGGTGAACGTAAGGGCCTTTTTTAAGTGATCTACTCATGGGACGCTGTCGGTTGTCGGTTCTCAGTTGTCGGTTACTGGTGGGTCGGAATCGATAGCGACAAATATATTTTGCCCACTACCCACCGACCACTTTTTATTTAATCTTTAGTTGGCCGTTGCGACGCGACTTGCGACGACGGACGATTGCTTTGTTCGAGGGTTTCCGCCGCTTCCGCGTCGATCCGCCCTTGGCCAACTTGCCCGTTGGGCTAACCGGATGGCGACCACCTTTGGTACGGCCTTCACCGCCACCGTGCGGGTGATCGACTGGATTCATGGCGGTTCCACGATTGTGCGGACGGCGACCCATCCATCGCTTGCGGCCAGCCTTGCCCAGCACGATGTTCATATTGTCGGCATTGCTCAGCGAGCCAATCGTCGCCCGGCACGTCGAGGGCACGCGACGAACTTCACCGCTGGGCAAGTTGATCTGTGCCCAATCGGCATCGCGAGCAGCAAGTGTTGCACCTACGCCGGCCGAACGGCAAAGGACGCCACCGCGACCGGGCTGCATTTCGATATTGTGGACCGTCATGCCGGTCGGAATCTTTGCTAGTGGCAAGCAATTACCCAGCGACGGCGGCGAACTTTCGCCGCTCAACACATTGTCGCCGGCCTTCAAGCCGACGGGGGCGAGGATATAGCGCTTCTCGCCATCGACATAGTGCAGCAAGGCAATGCGTGCCGTACGGTTTGGATCGTATTGAATCGAATCGACGCGGGCAGGAATGCCATCCTTGTCGCGACGGAAGTCGATGATGCGATAGTCGCGCTTGTGACCGCCGCCACGAAACCGCGCGGTAGTTTTACCCTGGTTGTTGCGACCGCCCGTCCGACGCTTGGGTCGCAACAAGCTCTTTTCAGGCTTGGCCCCTGGCGTCAACTCAGCGAAATCGCTCACAGTCGCCCCGCGGCGTCCAGGTGAGGTCGGGTTGTATCGTCGAATGCCCATAATTGATTCTTAGTTCTTAGTGTTTAGTTCTTAGTATTCAGTGCCCAGCCCTAGTCGTCAGCACTAAGTCCCAAGCTCTAAGTCCCATCCTTTAGAAGAAGTTGATGCGATCTTCCTTATCGAGGGTAACAATCGCTTTCTTCCAAGCCTTGGTGATCGTTATCCGCATCTTGTTGCGACGTGGCTTGCCTTTGCGATTCTGCGTATGGACTGCAATCACCTTAACATTAAAAAGCTCTTGCACGGCGTGGCGGATTTCGTGCTTGCAGGCCAATCGGTTCACTTCAAAGGCATACGCATTGTAGCGATTCGCCTTGTGCATGCCCTTTTCAGTCACCAAGGGCCGGATGATGATCTGGTGCGGTGCCAGGTTCAAATTATGTCGTTCGATTTCAGTTGCCATGAGCCGTATCCCGTTTGTCTTGTGCCGACGCCTCCCATTGAGCGTCCGCCTCAGCCATTCCCCACTTCATTACCGGCACCCTCATCCCCGCGAAACTTTTCGCTAGCAGCCTTGCTGCGTATCGCATCCAACGCCGACGTCGTCATCAACAGCCGGCGCGGACGCAGGATGTCCAAGGCGTTCAACTCGCTGACGGGCAGAACGGAAACCTCCGGCATATTGCGGATGCTCTTGAACACGTTTGCATCGTGCCCAGGCATTGCCACAAGGACGGTCGTCTTGTCCAACTTCAATGCCTTGAGGATGCTCGCCATCTCACCCGTTTTGGGCTTCGCAAAATCCAGCTGATTGATCAAGGTTATTTCGTTATCTGCTAGCCGTGAGGCTAACGCCATCCGCGTTGCCAAACGCAGGGCCTTCTTCGTCAAGCGATAGGTCCAATCGCGCGGGCGGATTGCGTGGATGTGTCCGCCGCCCCGACGGATACCGCTGCGTCGCGAACCGGCACGGGCGTTGCCCGTACCTTTTTGGCGATACATTTTCTTGGTCGTACCGGCAACGTCGGTACGATTTTTTGTTTTAGATGTCCCCAAACGGAGGTTGTTTTGGTACATCACCACGGCATCGTGCATCAGTTGCTTGCTGAGGCGCGGAGCGATCTGCGTGGGGTCGATCTCGTACCGACTGACCTCAGCTCCCGTCCGGTCGTAAACAGGCAGTGTTGCCATGTTAGTTTTCTTTCTCTAGCTTCTGCGTGCCGCTGATTGCTGTAAATCGCTTACTACTTTGAATTATTTATTTCTTTTTGGCTGCGGGCTTTGCGGCCGGTTTGGGAGCCGGTTTACCCGCTTGCTTGCCGACAGGCTTCTTTTCTTCCGGCGGCCTCTTGATGCCGGGACCAACCTTATTACTCTTGCGGATCACCACGTAGCCGCCATTCGGGCCGGGGACCGCGCCGCAAATCATCAGGAGATTGTTTTCAGAATCGATTTTTGCAACGGCCATATTGCGGATCGTGACGTTCTCGACGCCATAGTGGCCCGCCATGCGGTGGCCCTTGAAGACGTGGTGAGGGTCGGTGTTCATGCCGATCGATCCGACGTGGCGGTGAACCTTTTTCACGCCGTGGGTTGCTCGCTGGCCGGCGAAATTGTGTCGCTTCATGGCACCTGTCGTGCCGCGCCCCTTGGTAACCCCGGAGACATCAACTGCCAAGATACTGGCAAAGAGATCGACTTTAACCTGCTGGCCAACCTGAAGGCCATCCGCAGCCGTACGGAATTCGCGAATGAAACGCTTGGGCTCACAGCCTGGCTTTGCCGGCGGCTGAACGCCTGTGGCGGAGCGATGCTTTTGACGCTTACTATCGAGACGTGCGACGTGACCGCGTTCACTGCGGCCGGCAAGACGACGGGGCTTATCGAGAAAGCCAAGCTGCACCGCTTCATATCCATCGCGGTCGGCCGTCTTCACTTGAAGGACGTGGCACGGACCCGCCTGAATGACGGTCACCGGAATCACTTTTCCGGCGGCTTGATCGAAAATCTGAGTCATCCCGACCTTGCGGCCGAGTAGTCCAACTGCCATCGTACTGCCTTTATTCACGTCGCTTACGGGAGGTCCGGCCTAAGGCCGGAGTTGCCCGCAGAGCTTCCGTTCCATAAAATGCCCGAAAATTACGCTTTGCTATTTCTAAAATTACACCGCTTGCGACAACCTGCTTGCCGGGAATTCACCTCTTAACGGCGTCAATGTCGGCTCGTGGCTTTGATTTTAATATCAACGCCGGCCGGCAGACTCAGCTTGTTAAGTGCCTCAATCGTCTTGGCGGTCGCCTGCATAATGTCGATCAGACGTTTGTGCGTCCTGATTTCATATTGCTGGCGAGCCTTCTTATCGATATGAGGGCTCGATAGAACGGTATAACGCTCAATGCGAGTTGGCAAGGGAATCGGCCCATGCACGACAGACCCAGTACGCTTCGCCGTATCGACGATTTCCATCGCGCTTTGATCCAGGATAGCGTGGTCGTACGCTTCCATGCGGATCCTAATTATTTCGGTCGTATGTCCGGCCACGGAGGACCTCCGAGGGTTCAATTCCCAGGTTGTCAAACAACATCACAAAACACCAATCACACTGCGTTTCGCTCACACTGCGGTAACTCGCCGACACGAGCGGAAACCACCAATATACAGAAACGAAAAAGCGTCGTCAACGGGCTTCCGAAGAATTTTTTACATCGATGGCAACAAACGCACCGGCCGCCCAGCTAATAGGCCCCATATATCGGACATTTTACCATTCGAGCATGAAAGCTACGGCAACCAGGTGCGAATTCGCATGTTCCATAGGAGGGGGGTGTTGGTTTGGCAGGAGGTAAAACTGCTGCGCGCTGGAAGACAAGAGAATCTCGGCAATGTGCGGTATTTGTTTAGCCGGGTAAAGTTAAAAGGTTTCGATATTCCGGCATGGGTCGATACAACTACTGATACCGCTAAAAACCGAATAAGCGTTGCAAATATGCTCCACGCCCGCAAATCTGCCCGAGGCACTGCCTGTTATGCGGTTGTGCTGTTTTTGGCCGCTCATGTCGGTCGGGCGGTTGGCCAACTGCCCGATTTGGGCGTTAATTCATCGCCGAAGCCCGGAAATAGCCGCGCGGAGGCCCAAACAATCGAAATGTCGTCGATTCTTGGGCCGGAGGGGCGATTCATTGACCTCGATAGTGCCCTGCGTTTGGCCGGGGTGCAAAATCCGGAACTGATGATCGCGCGCGAGCGCGCGACAGAAGCGGCTGCCCTTCGGCAATTGGCTGCCGCTGAACTTCTCCCCAGCATCAACGTAGGCACCAACTACGACAATCACAGCGGCATTCTCCAACAATCTTCCGGTGCTACACTGTCGGTTCATCGCCAATCGTTGTATGTCGGTGCGGGGGCCGGCGCGATTGGTGCCGGGACGATCAATGTTCCGGGCATCACGTGGAATGCCCAAGTTTCCGAACTGATCTTCAATAATTTGATCTCCAAACAAATTGTCGCTCAGCGGTGCTTCGGTGTGGAGGTGAGTCGCAATAATATCCTGCTCGAGGTTGCCGTGGCCTACGAAGAGCTTCTCCGCGCGGAAGGCGTTCATGCGGTTGCGATCCGGAATCGCGACGATACGAGCGAAGTAGCCCGCCTGACGGCTGCATATACCAAGGCGGGGCAGGGGCGGAAGGCCGATTCGGATCGCGCGGCGACGGAGTTAGCACGTCGCGATTTCGATGCCGTTCAGGCAGAAGGTCAGATTCTTGCCGCATCGGCCCGGCTTTGTCGGCTGCTGAGTCTCGATCCCACGTGTCGATTGCATCCGGTCGACCGTACGGTCGTGCCCTCGACCGTGGTGGCCGACGAGATTCCAATGCGGGAGTTGATCGCGATGGCACTCATGCGTCGCCCGGAGCTAAAAGAGCAGCAGGCGGCCATCTGCCGTGCCTTCCTTTCCCTGCGCGGGGCGCGGGCCTTGCCTTTTACGCCGAATGTTGCCATCGGTTACAGTGCGGGCACGTTTGGCGGCGGCAGCGATTTGAGTCCACCGCCGCTAGGAAATTATCTAGGCCGCAGCGACTTCGACGCAGCCGCCTATTGGACGTTGCGAAATCTGGGTGTGGGAAATGTGGCTCTCATCCGCGAGGCACAAAGCCACGTAAGAAC
>JANXOJ010000019.1 GCA_025353625.1 Planctomycetota bacterium
GGCCGAGAGAAGAACGTGAAGTTGGTGTGCCGCCAGCGTTCGGGCACCGGCGGGCACCGATGCGGAGCATTGGTCGGCCTGGTCGGCCGCAGTTTTACAGGCAGGCCACCAGCGGAACTTGCCGCTCGACAAGCGCTTGTACTTCGAGTCACAAAACATCCTTTCCTGTTGTGTTAGAGGACTGGTTGGCGAGAGGCCGGTGTTCTCGCCTTATCATCTGAGGCGTCTTTACTTTTTTCGGACTTTGGGAGTCACCAACTTGGGCTTTCGTCGGGCCGTGTAGGAACCAACTTCGAGTTTGAGCTTGTTTAGGCGTTTCAGTTCGTCATTGTCTGCCCAAATAATCCAGTGTTTCGCCGGTGTCCTGCGTGAGTGGATCCACCCTTGTTTAGCCCAATAATGGACCTTTCTCGCACGGACTTTCAGTTTCTTGGCCAGATCGAGAATCCACCACTCGTCAGGGCCGAGCAGATCGTTGCGGTATCGTTCACCGACCAACCCCAGCCGTTGCAGGATGGGCTCCAAAGAGCCCACGGTGAACAAGCCGCGTCGCCGTGGCGGCACAAAGCCCTCCTGGTTCAACTGGACTGCGATGGCTGGAAGACTTCGACCTTCTTGATGCAGCGCCTTGGTTCGTGCGACCAACAGATCGTAGTCGCGCAATTGCGTATAACTGCCCACGGGTCGGATCACCTGATGTTGGCTCGCGAATCCACCGTGCCAATGGATCGCAACGTCCACGTGTTCACTCTGTTTTTCGACATGCACGACGACATGATCCACCAAACAACGTACGATCGCCTTGCGATCTTGAGGAGTCGTCTCGGTCGCGTGCCAGAGCGTGGAGATGTTCTGCGATGCCAATCGAATGCGATCGGCATCCGCGTCACTTAGGCTTGCCGGCGTGGCCGCCAGGAAGCGATCGTATTCCTCGCGGAGTTGGCGTTCCTGCCGTAATGACTTTTCCCAACGCTGTTCCAGCGTTCGGACCACAAGGCGGTTCTCGGGCTCGGCACTCTGGTACTGGCGTTCGGCGCGCTGCGATTCATACTGCGCACGTTCCAGACGTTGTTGCCAATGTTGATGTAGACGTTCGCGCTCCAGTTTGATGTCCGTCGCCGCTCTCAGACTCAAGTCTATAGAGGCCGGTTCCAGGGCGCGAATCACTTGCTGGGCGACCAGTTCATCTACCGGCGGTGCTTTCAAGCCGACGCATGGCTCTTCGCGTTCTTCGAAAAGATGAGTAGAGCATCCATAGTGTGGCTTCTTCGTCTTCCCAGGCTGGTAATTAACGTTCATGCGATGACCGCAACGACCGCATACGACCAAGCCGCTGAGCAACGCCCTGCCCGAGCGAGCCGCGCCTTGAGCGCCCGGAAACGAGCGATTCTCACTGAGACGCCGCTGGTTCGCCAGGTATTGTTCCCAACTGATATAGGCTGGTACACGGCCTTGAATCAGCACGCGGATTTCATCAGGTGACAAGAACCACTTGCCGCCTTCGACCTGGCCGGAAATGGGATTCTTGCGGCCAGGTCGGTGGAATCCGTAGGCATAAGCGCCAGCGTAGATGGGATGGCGCAGTATCGCTAAAACGCGAGTGTGCGTCGGAGGACGCCATTCCAGTTGGCCGCGTTTCACGCCACGGAAGCAGCGATAACCGAATTGAATCTCGTTCTGCATGAGGTAGCGAAAGACTCGCCACACCGTACCCAATTCATCGAACTTGTCAAAGACCAACTGCACGACGCCGCGAGCTTGTTCATCCGGTTCCTGCATGACCTCGCCGGACGGCGACTTGACGTAACCAATCGGCAAGTGCAGAAACAATTCCCCACGCGCCGCTTTGTTTTCGCGGCCACGCTCCAGCCGGTTGCGCAACGTGATCAGTTCATATTCACTCATGGCGCCCTTCATTCCCAGCAAGAGCCGGTCGTTGCTGTCATTCGCATTATAGACGCCGTCCTGATCGTACAAGAGCGTGTCGAACACGGCGCACACTTCCACCAAATGATGCCAGTCTTTGCAAGACCGCGCCAAGCGACTCAACTCCAATCCCAACACCATGCCCACATGGTCCATCGTCACTTCGGTCAACAGCCGCTGAAAGCCACTGCGGTTCTCGGCAAACTTGCCGCTGAGTCCCTGGTCCTCGTCGATTACAAGCACGCGATCGGCAGGCCAGCCAAACTGTTGAGCCAATTGAGCCAGCCCGTATTGCCGCTCGCGCGACTCACGGTTTTCCAGCACTTGGTGCGGTGACGATTGCCGAATGTAAACAATCGCCAGACGTTCCCAATGACGGTCTCGAATCTTCGATGACGGTCGCAGTGCCGGGGAATTCGACGAACTGGCCTTCGGCGATATCTTCTTCGTCGGCGCTGCCTGAACGCCAGGTGCGGCTCGTTCAAGATGCTTGGCAGTCATCATCCGCCTCCTTTCTTGGAGGCGACGCGAGTTGCCGGGCCACGGCGCCGGCCAGAATTCGCAGCGCCTGCTGCCGCCTTTCCGGTGCTAGCAGCGTCCAGAGTTCGTCGAGCGGAACCACTCCCTTTGCCGCAGGGCGCGGGGGGGGACAGACAGACTTCCTCGTCTGGGCATGATACTCCTCCTTGGGCCAGAGTTACACGAGATTCCCACCATTCGGCAAGCTTTAGCAATGCCGACATGCTGATTATGGGCGCGCCGCCCGATTTCTGTAAAGCCGAAGATTTGGGTGTATTCTGGTTCGAGTCTCTTCAATGATGTGAAACAATCAGTTCCACCAACTGCGGAATAATCCGCGTCATCGCTCGGGCACGATGGCTAAGGTGCGACTTGACCAGCGGGCTTAGCAGGCCGAAACTGCGATGATATTCCACGATCTCAAAGAGTGGATCGTAGCCGAACCCGCCTTGGCCGTCGAGCTTGGGCAGAATTCGCCCTCGGCAAGACGCTTCGCTCTCCGCTTGGATCGTGCCGGAGGGATCGGACACGCAGATGTGGCAGACAAACTGAGCCCAACGCTCGTCGGCTGGAACTTTGCGGAGGGCGTCGAGTAATTTCTCGTTATTTCGGTCATCCGTGGCATTCGGATCCGAGTAGCGAGCGGAGAAGACCCCCGGAGCACCGCCCAGGTAATCGACCGCCAGCCCGCTATCGTCGGCAAGAACCCATTGGCCAAGGTGTTTTGCTTGTCGGGAAGCTTTGAGGGCCGCGTTGGCGGCAAACGTGTTGCCGTCCTCGACGACTTCGATCGCATGAGGAAAATCGGCAAGCGTGCGGAGTTCCGTGCCGACTTTTGCCAACAGTCGGCCGAGTTCCTGCCCCTTCTTGCGATTGCCGGTGCCAATGACGAGAACGCGCATGATTTCCGCGAATTACTCCCCCGCCATTTCCAAACGCTGCGTCAGAGCGCGGCTGATGGAACGCTTGGGCACCTCGACGGGGATCGGTTGGGCATCGAAATAGATACCCACCAGCGACCTGATCGTCATTGCCCCTTGTTGGGCTCCCGGTACTGCCGTCGCCTTAAATGTCTCCAATATCCGAAAGATTTGCGGGTTAATCTCCGTCACCCCGTCCGACCGAGGCGTGCCCATGGAATCGAAGCTGCCGACGGTGACGAGGCTCGAATAGCGGTCGTGGAATTCGTAGGCTTCCCAGCCTTTCAACCGGAGGGCTTCCGTCAGGTCGTGGGCCTTTTCCGCCGCGTCGGATAGCGATTGCTGGGCCGACTCAGGACCGAGTTTCTCACCGCTTTCGATGGCTCGAATATCGCCCTGGTTCATTATCACCTCGCCGGTGAAGTGGGCTACCTGCACGGTGAACTTGCCGGGGCAATCCAGCAAGCTGTGTTCCACCCCTTTGTTCATCCGCAGCACCAATTCATCGACGCCGCCCTTGGGGGAAAAGTATTCCTCGGGCAGCAGTGGGTTTCGCGTGATAAAGGCATGGGCCATTGGCCCGCGATGCTTGCGGCCCGTGATTTCGCCGGCGGGCAGAATCTCTTGGACCTTGGCTTGCAACATCCTCCAGCCGGCCAGGGACCGCGATTGCGGCTGATCTTCCTTGACGTTGAGGCACTCCGGGTCGGTTGACTTCAGCTTTTGAAGGGCGCGTTGGGCCTCCGGATCGTCGACTGCGGGGAAGTTGCCGACAACGACGGCGATTTCCTTCAGGGCACCGTCGCGAAAAGCCTTGGGATTCTCGGTCATCGCGTGATACTGATGGCGATGCGGCGAAGCGTTGATCGACTGGGCGTTGGCATTGAGGTCTTCGAGCTTGAAATCGACGGCATGAATGAAAGCATCCAGGCGATAGCGTTTGCGAAGTTCAAGAACGAGTTCGCGCGCCTGCTTTTCGGCATTCTCGCCCGAGAAACTGCAAGCCATGATGATCCAGGGACCATGCTCTTCCTTGAGGATATATTTTTTGGACGGATCGGCATCGACGCGCTTTCCCGACATAATTGCGGACCAAGGCGTATCGGCTGCGGCCAAGCACGGCAATAGGATGCCGAGCAATCCAAGCAGCGCGACGCGGAACGACCATTCACCCTTCATCGCATTCTCCCGGAGAGATCAAACCATGCCGCGAAAGTTTGGACAAAAACCCGGTGGAGTTTTGCGGCACTTTGAAAAGTCGGCGGAAGTGTAGCAAAGAGAAACGCTCGGGACTAGAGGAAAAAACCGACGCGGTTGCCACAATCGGTGAGAAAGGCAAGTTAGGCAGCGACCTACGCGACTAGCGCGAATCGCGTGCCGCCGATGCGTTGTGCCCAACGTAACCGTATTTTGTGCTAAAATGTGAAACCTTTAAGCTCGCATTCCTATGCGCACACGGAACGATCGTAGTTGCCAATGTCCTCCGAAAAAGCCACTGCCCTGGTCCTGCGAACGGTTGATTTCAGCGAAACCAGCCTAGTGGTTACACTCTTCACGCGGGAGTTCGGCAAGATAGGGGCAATGGCCAAAGGGGCGAGACGACTCAAGAACCCGTTCGAGTCTGCTCTTGACATCCTGACCCTTTGTCGAATAGTCTTCCTCCACAAATCGTCCGATGCACTCGACTTAGTGACCGAGGCTAAATTACTGCGAAGGTTTCGTCCCAACGGACGCAACCTCAGCGGACTGTATGCTGCGTATTACGTGGCCGAACTGCTCGGAGACTTGACCGACGAGAACGATCCTCATCCTGAACTTTTCGATCTGGCGGAAGAAACGATAGGTGCCCTCAACGCGGGCGAAGCCACCCAAAGGCGCGTGGCTCGTTTTGAGTTGGGAGCACTAAGATTCCTCGGCCACATGCCGTCGCTCGAATCGTGCGCCGAATGTGGAGTTGAAATTGAACTCGTTGGGCGGGTCGCGTTCGGCGGCATTCACGGCGGATCGCTCTGCCGAGCGTGTCGCGGCGGTAAGAGCCACGTCGTATCGGTCAGTGCGGGCGTGTTGAGGACGATGGGCCAATTGGCCGACCTGGAGGGTCAGCTTTGGCAGAGGATGGAGATCGACTCCCGTATGTTGGGAGAGTTGCGTGGCGTTTTGAACCACTATATTGCTAATCTTTTGGGACGGAAACCGAGGATGTTCGACTTTCTCCACGAGTTTTGGAGATGAACGGACAACTCGCGACAAGGACGTCGCCTATGGTCAACTTCAACAAACTAAACGTTTCCGCCGCACGCATGCCGTATGCGGTCATGCCTCGGGCAATTGCCCTGGCCGGATTGCTGACAATGCTTACGGCTTGCACGCCGCCGCCACCTCCGGCTTCGGCGCGCGCTAATATGCAACGCCGCGCCGGCGATGAAGATGAAAACGATGCTTGGCTTTGGAAGAAAGTAACCAAGCAAACGAAGTTGTCCGATGATAGCCGCGTCGATCGCACGGCACTCAATGGTCCAAATACCGCGCAGGCGCAAACCAATCTAGCACCACCGGCGAACTACAATCCGTCAAACAATTATCGTCCCGCTGGGGCGTACGCTCAAAATAACACGTATTCGCAAGGCAACGCCCCCCAAGGAAATTATCCTCCACCGACAACCAACCCGAATCCCTACGGTTACTCGGCCGGGCCGAAACCGGCAGCGACTACTCCAGCTGCCGGATATTGGCAGCCACCCCAGCGGTCTTCGCCGCCCTACGTGCCCTCGGGCTACACCGCGCCGGTCGGCGGCGATCTGCCGCAAAATCAGGGGGGCTATTCATCGTCGCCCGCCAATGCGAACAATGGTTGGACGCCGGCGACGTCACAGCCCTACCAGCCATCGGGTGCCGTGACGACGCGCTTTCAGGATCCG
>JANXOJ010000179.1 GCA_025353625.1 Planctomycetota bacterium
AATGGAATTCAAGGACGCATTCTTCAATCCCGATGTCGTGAAGCAATCTGGCATCGACCCGCTGCTGAAGTATCTCGCCTCGGACAACGCCCAAGAGGTCGATCTCCAAGTTGTCGATAGTTTGCGGAACTTCCTCTTCGGCCAGCCGGGCCAAGGCGGACTCGATCTGGCTTCACTGAACATTCAGCGCGGCCGCGATCACGGCCTCGCCGACTACAACGCGACGCGCGCCGCTTATGGTCTGCCGAACGTCGCCAGCTTCGCGCAGATCACAACCAACGTCCTCGTTCAGCAGCAGTTGCAATCGCTCTACGGCAACGTCAACAACATCGACCTGTGGGTCGGCGGGCTTGCCGAAGATCATATTCCAGGCGGAAGCATGGGTGCCACGTTTACGCGAATTATCGCCGACCAGTTCCAGCGGCTGCGCGACGGCGACCGGCTCTGGTATCAAAACGCGCTCTCCGGAAAGCAGTTGGCCGATATCGAACACACCACGCTCGCCGACGTCATCGCCCGCAATACGGGCTTGAGCAATTTGCAGCCCAACGTTTTCATTTTCCACACGGGCATTCGCGGGCAGGTCTTTGCGGACGGCAACGCCGACGGCCATGCGAACCCCGGCGAGCCAGGCATTGCCGGACGCACGATCCAACTGCTCGACTCGACGGGGGCGATCGTCGCGACCACCTCGACCGACCTGGCGGGCCGCTACTACTTCGACCAGCCCGGCCTTGGGACGTTTACCGTGAAGGAACTTTTGCCCTCGGGCGCAACGAGCACGACGGACACGTCGCACACGGTGCAGATCACGCGCGGCGAACTGGTCTCCAATCAGGACTTTGGCGACGCAGTCGCTGCGAACCAGAATCCCGCACCGCGCAAGACTCCGCCCAAGATGGCCGCTGCACCGCTCAGTGCCGCTGCATCGCTCAAGGCCGCTGCATCGCTCAAGGCTGTCGACGCGATCTTTGCGTCCTTGGGCAACGACATTCAAGCCAGCTTGCGGCCGGCCATTGGCACCTGAGAATGTCGGACGGCGGCGAAGTATGTCGATTGGGCGTCCGCCGCTATGCTACCCGTTTGAAGTCAATAAAGCCGCGCTCGACATCCGTGTGAAGCAATTGCACGCGGACCTTGTGGCCCACGTCGAGGCCCTGGGCACCTTGAGCGAGCTTGCCTTCAACGGGCGGATGGAAGATGCGGACCCAGCTGCCTTTTTCGGAAGCACCCGTGACGATGGCGTCGAACTGTTCACCGATCCTCGACTGCAAGAGCATCGCCGCAGCCGACTTAACGACTTGGCGTTCGACTTTCTTCGCGGCGTCTTCTTGCAGCGTGCAATGCGCGGCAAGCTCCGTCAAGGCATCGTCGGAATAGGGCGTGGGCTGGCCGGCGATGGCCGCTTTCACGAGTCGCTGCGTGACGACGTCCGGGTAGCGGCGATTGGGGGCCGTGGAGTGCGTGTAGTCCTGTACGGCCAAGCCAAAATGGCCCGACGCATCGGTTTCGCCAGCCAGTTCGGCAACGTATTCGCCGGGGCCCATCAGCTTGATGACCGAAAGCGAAAGGTCCGGGAAGCGGATCGGGTCGGCCGCTTTTTGCTTCGTCAAGAAGTCGTTGAGGGCCTTGGAATCCGGCGCGAGGGGCAGCTTAAAACCCTTTTGCCCGGCGATCTCGACGATGCGGTCCCAACGCTTGGGCGTGCGAACGATGCGGCGGATGGAAGGAAACTTTTTGGACGCCAAGTAACGGGCCGTCACTCCGTTGGCGGCAACCATGAAGTCTTCGATCAGTTGTTTGGCCCGATTTGGTTTATCGATATCGATGTCGCGGATCTGGTCGCCGTCGAATCGCGCACGGCCTTGAATCGTTTCAAACGTCAACGCCCCGTGCTCCAAACGCAGTCCTTTCATACATTGCGCGACGCGGTCTTGCAGCCGCAGGTTTTCATCGAGGCCCGGTACGGCGGCCACGGCCGGTGGCATCGTGCCACCATCGAGCCAAGCCGCGACGCTGTTATAGGCCAGCTTGGCTTTATTGCGAACCAGTGCCGGATAGGGGCTTGCATCCTCGACCGAGCCATCGGCGGCCACGGTCATTTCAGCAACCATCGCCAAGCGGTCCACGTTGAAACCGAGCGACGTGATATCCGTCGACAACCGCTCCGGCAGCATCGGAAAGATCGCCGCCGCCGTGTAAACGGACGTCGTATTGTACTTGGCGTGTTCGTCGATCGGCGTGCCGCTGTGGACGACCGAATCGACATCGGCAATGGCGACGAGAATCTTCGTCTTGCCGTCCGGCAAAGCCTCGGCCACGGTGAGTTGATCGAGGTCGCGCGAGTCATCGTTATCGATCGATGCCCAAAGTAGATTTCGCAGGTCGCGCGTTTGGCCGCACGCCGCCGGCTGGGCTTGGATTCCGGCAAGTTGAGCCGTGGCCTCGGCAGAAAAATCGACCAACAGCCCGCGTTGGGCCATGACCTGTCGGGCAATGCGCTGCAAAATGGAACGAGGTTGGTTGGCGGTGGAATTCATCGGGGCGGTACTCCGTTCATGCGGTAGCAAGTGTCAAAGAAATGACCAAAGGCTCAACGACCAAGGTCTAACATACTGGGACGGTTTACGAAGGCCCTAATCTATTCCTTCGGCAGCAGAAGAGCTACGGTCGCAACCGAGATCGGGCCAGTTAGGGATCAAAATCAAGCTGATTTGGACGCATGTAAGGGGGCCGGCACTCAAGGCGAAAATCAATATGCCCAATCCCGTTGAAGTCGATGGCCCGAGAACGGGCATCCGGAAGTGGGGTCCAACTCGCCGCGCGCAACACATTTGATAACGTACCACCCGACCGAAAAATTTCCGGCGGTTCAAGA
>JANXOJ010000223.1 GCA_025353625.1 Planctomycetota bacterium
GCCGGGTCGCCGAAGCAGAATTCAGCGATTTCTTGGGGTGCGGGCACTTGACCAGCGGAAATTCCACCATCAAGATCAACAATGGACCGCCCGTCGCTGAGGGGTTTAGGCAGGCATGACTAGGCAAGAACCCCGTGAACGGTTACAAAGTTCGAGCCCCAACACCCGAGCCCCAACACCCGAGCCCCAAGACCAAAGACGAAAAATGTCAACCGCTTGCCCCTCGCATACCTCGAACCCCGACGGCATTTGCCAGGTATCCACCGTCATCGCCGAGCATCGACCGATGGCCCGCGATACCTATCGCTTGCGTTTGCCATCCGAACAAATTGCCGCGACCCTATTGCCGGGCCAGTTCGTGATGCTGCGATTGCCTTCCACAAACGATCCGCTCTTGGCGCGACCGCTTGCACTCTACGATACCTACTGCGATGGGGCGGGCCGCCCGTCGGGGATCGACATCGTCTATCAGGCCGTCGGCCGCATGACGCGGCGGCTCGCCAAGCTTGAAGAGGGCCAGCCGCTGGAGATGTGGGGGCCGCTGGGGAATGGCTTTCCGCCGACGGAAACCGGCCACTTGATTATGGTCGGCGGTGGCATCGGCCAAACGCCCTTCCTGGCCCTGGGCCGCCACTACCTCGGCAACGCTGCGTATGGCCGCCCTGCCGTTTCGGTTCCCAAGGCCCAAAAGGTTACGCTCTGCTACGGCTGCCGGACGGGCGCGTTCCTGGCAGGGGTCGATGATTTTCGTGCAACCGGTATCGACGTGCTGCTGAGCACCGACGATGGCTCGGTCGGCCATCGCGGTTCCGTATTAGACCTGGTGCCGCGCGTCGTACAAGAGTCGGCGGCACCCTGCCGCATGGTCGCCTGCGGGCCGGAGAAGATGCTCCACGCCACGGCCAATCTGGCGGCACGCCTCGGCGTGCCCTGCCAGGTATCGCTGGAAAGCCCGATGGCCTGCGGCATTGGCATCTGCTTTAGTTGCGTCACGAAAATTCGCGATGCAAGCGGCGCATGGGATTACCGCCGGGTCTGCATGGAAGGGCCCGTTTTTGACGCGGCCACGGTGGAGTTTTAAGGCAATTTGGTCGGTTTTCGCGGGCCATGCGTATAGGGCCCGCTCGACGCCACCCTACGGGTTACTTGGCTGCCGCCGGCTGTTTACTTGGCCGCAGTCGGCTGTGCTCCGCCGGTCTTCGCTTTGCGGATGCGGGCCGAAAGCCGCGACTTGGTCCGCGAGGCGGCGTTGCGGTGGATGATATTGTGAGCGGCCGCGCGATCGAGTTTCTGAGTGGCAACCCGCATGGCACTTTGGGCATCGTCGAGCTTACCGGCTGCGACGGCTTCAATTACTTTGCGAACGCGAGTCTTCAACTCGCGCTTGACCGAGCGATTTTTTTCCCGCAGTTCCAAGCTCTGGCGGAGACGCTTCTTTGCATTCTGAGAATGAGGCATGTTTTCCGTTGCGTTGTAGAGTCTATCGGACAAAATCGCCGGCACTGTGGGCACCCCACGCCTGCGCACATGGCGAATCACTCATTTTGCCCTCTTTTAAGAACTTTGTCTAGTGGAGCCAAATTCGGCATGACGGTCGAGGTGAATTCTCGCACTTCCTCTGGAAGGTGCGATCTGGCAAGCCTTCCAATATCGCTGCCGACAGGGAACCGGATACCGGCCATAAGGTCTTTGCTAATAACAACCTAGGTCAACGAGTGTGACCAATCGTTTTGCGTTATTTGCAGTCGTCCTGCGGTGAACCATGCCCCTCATTGCCGGTCCCCCCCGTCCATATTACAATCACATTCCACCCATCATCTTGCCGCCGTCCGGGATACTGCGTAAATTGGCCATATGATCGATATTACTCCGCAACATGACTTTCTGGTCGGAATCGACTCCGATGGCTGCGTTTTTGACACCATGGAAGTAAAGCACAAAGAGTGCTTTGCCCCCAACGTTATCAAATATTTCCACCTCGCCGGAGTGAGCAAGTATGCCCGCGAGGCGTGCGATTTTGTGAACCTATACTCGAAGAGCCGGGGGATCAATCGCTTCCCGGCCTTGATCGAAGAGTTGGAACTGACCGCCGAGCGGGCAGAAGTGAAGGCTCGCGGCGTCAAGATTGAGGTCGCCAAGTCGGTTCGCGACTGGATTGCCACCGAAACAAAACTTGCTAATCCGGCGTTGGAAAAGGCCGTTCAGACGAGCGGCGACCCCGATCTAATGAATTTGCTCGAATGGTCGAAGGCCGTGAACCGTGCGGTTGGTGAGATCGTTCACAACGTGCCGCCGTTTTCGTTCGTTCGCGAGAGCCTGAAAAAGATGATCCCCCAGGCAGACGTGCTGGTCGTTTCGGCCACGCCGCACGAGGCATTGCAGCGCGAATGGGACGAGCACGACCTCACGCAGTACATCGTTGCCATTTGTGGGCAGGAGGCCGGCACGAAGAAAGAATGTCTGCAAGCGGCCAAGAAATATCCGCCCTGCCATACGTTGATGATCGGCGACGCCCCCGGCGATTATAAAGCGGCTGCGGCCAACAACGCGCTCTTCTTTCCCATCAACCCAGGTGCGGAAGATGGCAGTTGGAAGCGGCTGCACGACGAGGGGCTCGAGCGGTTTTTCGCCGGAACGTTTGCCGGCAAGTATCAGGAAAAACTGCTTGCAGAATTCGATAGTTACCTGCCGGAAACGCCACCCTGGAAGAAATAAATAAAATATCGGGCACACGGAGTCTGCCCGATGGATTGAACGTTGAACATTGGAGTTTTGCTATGTCGGACAAATGTGATTTCGGTCTTATTGGCCTCGCTGTGATGGGCGAGAATCTAGCTCTGAATATCGAGAGTCGCGGCAACAAGGTCGCAGTCTTCAATCGCACCGTGAGCAAGGTCGATGAGTTCATCGCCGGCAAGGCCAAGGGCAAGCGGTTCAAGGGCTGCCACAGCCTGGAAGAATTCGTCGGCAGCCTCACCGCGCCGCGAAAAATCATGCTCATGGTCAAAGCCGGCCCTGCGGTCGATGAGTTTATCGAACACCTCATTCCGCTGCTCTCGCCGGGCGATGCGATCATCGACGGCGGCAATACCTACTACACCGATACCGAGCGACGAACCGATTACGTCGAGTCGAAGGGGCTGCTCTTCATCGGCACCGGCGTTTCCGGCGGCGAGGAAGGTGCCCTCAAAGGCCCCAGCATCATGCCTGGCGGAAGCGAGAAGGGCTGGCCGCTGGTAAAGCCCGTTTTCCAAGCGATCTCGGCGAAAGTTGGCCCCAATCACGATATCCCCTGTTGCGAATGGGTCGGGCCTCGCGGTGCCGGTCATTACGTAAAAATGGTTCACAACGGCATCGAATACGGCGACATGCAGTTGATCTGCGAAGCCTACTGGATGCTGAAGAATGCCTTGGGCCTTTCCAACGACGAGTTGTATGAAGTTTTCTCGGCTTGGAATAGCACCGAATTAGACAGCTATCTCACCGAGATCACACGCGATATTTTCAGCGTCCGCGATCCGGAGACGGGCGGTTACTTGGTCGATTCCGTGATGGACTCCGCCGGGGCAAAGGGCACCGGCAAGTGGATGAGCCAATTGGCTCTCGATCTGGGTGTGCCCAGCACGCTGGTTACCGAAGCCGTCTATGCCCGCTGCCTCTCGGCCTTGCGCGATGCACGCCTTCGAGCATCGACCGTACTCGTCGGCCCGTCGGGCAAGTATAGCGGCGATCGCAAAGAGTTCATCGAGCACGTGCGTCAGGCGTTGTATGCCTCGAAGATCTGCAGCTATGCGCAGGGTTACGTGCAAATGCAGGCAGCGGCAGCCGAGCATAAGTGGCCGCTCGATTTTGGCTCGATCGCGCTGCTGTGGCGCGGCGGGTGCATCATTCGCGCCGTATTCCTGCAACGCATCAAAGATGCTTACGACGCCGATAAGAACCTGGAGAACCTGCTTTTGGCACCGTACTTCAAGGAAGCCACCGCAAAGGCCCAGGACGCATGGCGGAACGTGGT
>JANXOJ010000241.1 GCA_025353625.1 Planctomycetota bacterium
GCGGCTCGTGCCGATGAAGCAACCACCGCGAAGCCGATGTCGATCGAATTGCCCAAAGAACTGATCGCCGGCCCCGAAAAATGGACCAGCCCCGAGGGGTTGAGTTCCACGATCCAGGTAATGTTGCTGTTGACGGTCATCAGCTTGGCACCGGCCATCTTGCTCATGACGACCTGCTTCGTGCGCGTCGTCGTGGTGTTGAGCATGTTGCGACAGGCAATCGGCACGCAGCAACTCCCGCCGAATCAGGTCATTACTTCGCTAGCGATGTTCATGACGCTTCTGGTCATGGCCCCATGCTGGAAGCAAGTCTACGATCGGGCGATCGTCCCCTACACGAGCAAGCAGTTGGGCTTGGAAGATGCCTGGACCAAAGGCGTTGCACCGATCCGTCAGTTCATGAGCGCGCAGATTGAACGCACCGGCAACACCGAGGATATCCAACTCTTCCTCAAGTATGCGCCAACGGCCGCGCCCCCAACCCGATACGAGGACGTGCCGCTCACGGTCCTCTTGCCCGCCTACATGCTCAGCGAACTGAAGACGGCGTTCCTCATTGGATTCCAAATTTACTTACCGTTTTTAATCCTCGACATGGTGATCGCCAGCGTGATGGTTTCGATGGGCATGATGATGCTGCCGCCATCGCTCGTCTCGCTGCCGTTCAAAATCCTGCTCTTCGTCCTCGTCGACGGCTGGCATCTCGTCGTCGGCATGCTCATGCAAAGCGTCCAGCCCTTCGCCGGATGACCTTTTGAACCCTGAATAACAAAACCCCGAACCTAAACCCCTGACCCCTCCCCCATGACCCCCGACGCCCTATCCGAAGTCGCCGTCGAACTCGGTCGCGAAGCGATCTGGATCAGCCTGCTGATCTCCGCGCCGGTGCTCGTTGCCGGGATGGTCGTCGGACTCGTCATCGGCCTGCTTCAAGCGGTGACGCAGATTCAGGAACAGACGGTTGCCTTCGTGCCCAAACTGGTCGTTATGGTCCTCGTACTCAGTTTCACGCTGCCTTGGTTACTGAGCCAGATGATGCAGTACACGACCGATTTAATTGCCGGGATACCTGGGAGGTTTTAGTAGTGCTTTGTCAAAGCCTAGTTTTCGGCGGGGCCATGTTCGCTAGGCCTGCAAATTCTGCGGTAATTGGCGAGCGACCCTCGAACTTTTGGATTTGACAATGCAGTAGGTTTCAATTCAATGTTCTCACTCGCTCAACTCAACGTCGAAAAATTTCTCGTCTTCACGCTCGTGTTGACGCGGGTGAGCGGTCTGTTAATTACTTCGCCCATCTTCGGCAGTAAAGATGCCCCGCAAATGTTTCGGGCCATGCTTTCGCTGGCGTTGGCGATCCTCATCATGCCGGCACAATGGAACAGCCCCCTGCCGTACCCCGGCTCGATGCTGGCATATATCGTGATTATCGGCGGCGAGATGCTTATCGGCCTCGTGCTGGGCTTGGGCATCACCATCCTAATCGGCGGAATCCAGATGGCCGGCGACATGATGAGCCGCATCGGCGGCCTCTCGCTGGCCGATGTCTTCGATCCCACAACCCAGACCAACGTGCCGCTCTTCTCGCAATTGCTCGGCATGTTGAGCGCGGCAGTTTTCATGATTATCGGAGGGCACCGCATCGTCGTTGGCGGCCTCCTCGACACGTTTACCGCGATTCGGCCCGGCGGCGTCGTGGAGCTGATTCTCGGCGGCGATGCGGCAGGCAACGCAACCGGCCCGAGCTTCTTACAGTCGCTCACCGATGCCTTCGTGCTACTCGTCGCGCAAAGTTTTCAGTTGGGAATCAGGGCTTCCGTGCCGGTGGTTACGGCCGTACTGCTGGCAACCATCGTTTTAGGACTTGTCAGCCGCACGCTGCCGCAGTTGAACGTGATGGCAATCGGCTTCGGCATCAACGGGCTGCTAACATTTTCCGTCTTCTCCTTTTCCATTGGGGCCTCGGTGATGGTCTTTCAAGATCAGATCGAGCCTACGCTGCAAATCCTTTTTCGGGCGTTGCGGATACCGGTTCCCACCATATAACTTCCCATGGCCGAAGCCGATGGCGACAAAACGCAGGACGCAACACCGCACCGCCGCCAACAAGCGAGGGAAGAGGGGCACGTCGTAAAAAGCCAGGACTTGGCCTCGGCGGCTTTGTTGCTGGCCGGAGTGGCCACGCTGTTGGGGCTGGGCGGCCCCTTGGTCGAAATGCTCGCCCGCTATTCCACCGAACAACTCGGCGGTACGGCTTGGCTCTCGGCCGATCCCGATTTCATCGTCTTCCAATGCCATCGCCTGGTCTATTCGCTGGGCGTCCACGTCCTGCCCATTTTCGGGATGTTGATGGCGGCTGGCATCGCGGCAAATTTCTTTCAGGTCGGCTTTCTCTTCCTACCGGACAAGCTTGCACCCGATCTCTCGCGGCTCGATCCCTTGGCCGGCTTGCAGCGAATCTTTTCGCTTACGAATCTGGTACGGCTTGGCATGGGCGTGTTAAAGATGCTACTGGTCGTCGGGGTTGCCTACGCAAGCTTATATGGCGAGCGCGAAAAGATTCTCGGCCTATCGGCTTTGAGCGTGCCGCAGATCGGCAGTTACTTCACGCAGATACTTCTTTGGACCAGTATGAAGATCGCCGCCGCGTTGTTCGCGCTGGCCGTTTTCGACTACGGCTTCCAATGGTGGAAGAACGAGCAAGACCTACGCATGACATCGCAGCAGGTCCGCGAAGAAATGAAGAACCTGGAAGGCAATCCGCAGATGACCGCCCGGCGGAAGCAGGTGCAGCGGCAACTGGCACTGTCGCGCATTTCGACGGCCGTGCCCAAAGCCGATGTGGTGATTACGAACCCGACGGAACTTGCCATCGCCGTGCAGTACGATCCGGAGACGATGGCCGCTCCGATTGTGGTGGCCAAGGGAGCCGGGGTTATCGCGCAACGCATCCGAAAGTTGGCCTTGGAACACGGTATTGCCATTTTGGAACGCAAACCGTTGGCCCAGGCCCTCTATCGCGAGGTCGAGGTCAATCACCCGGTCCCGCAAGAGAAATACGCCGCCGTGGCTGAAGTGCTAGCTTACGTCTATCAACTCAAGGGAAAGAAAATTCCGACGCCGAGAACCGGATAGCAACCGATCAATATCC
>JANXOJ010000256.1 GCA_025353625.1 Planctomycetota bacterium
ATCGAGGGCGTAAGCTGGAAAGTCTTTCTCGGGAATCAGCTTTCGCAGCAACTCAACGGCAGAAGTGAACTCAGCGTCTGTCAACGGTGATGGGGCAGCCATGGGCAATTCCTGACATTTTGGCAGTGTTGGCAAAATGTCGATGTCATGGCGCAAATCTCATGCCAAAAATAACTTTGTCCTCGAAAAAACCAAAGTAAGTGCCATTGGGCTTGCGCCCCTGGCTATTGACTGTCGCCCTTCCAGGGCGGAAAGAACCATCGCAACCGTTCACGGGAGCGCGTGCCTGCCGATCAACGAAAGCCGCCAAATCACGCACGAAAGTAACCTGAGCGAACCGGATACCCCTTTTGCAGAAATACTGCACCTGAAATAGGTTACAATAACGACAGTGCCATTCGTGGCAGGAACCGATTTGTCTGTCGGGGCGAAACGGAAATGATTTCAGAAGAGGGGTCGTTGCCGTAAGTCATTGTAAACACCAGTATTTACGGCAGTTACGTCAACGCTCAAAAAAGAAAATCGGTTCCCTGCCGGAAGGGACCATTGTGTGTTCATCGGCTCGGAGGGGCCTACTTGGAAATGCGACGAGCGGCCGATTCGACAATTTGCCGGATCAACTCGCGGTAGGGGATTCCCATTAGCGTGCCGATGATCGGCAAGTCGGAATGCTGCGGGTGGATGCCGGCCACGGCGTTGACCTCCAGGAAATAGGGACGAAGTTGGGCGTCCGAACGGATATCGACGCGAGCCGCGTCGCGACAGCCAAGTGCCCGATAGGCCGTCAGGGCAATCGCTTCGGCTTGTCGGACCTCATCGTCCGTTTGCGGTCGCGTCGGCAGGTATTTGCACAACTCTTCACACCGTTCCTTGTTCGCGTAGGAATAAACTTCCGGCTCGGCACCGGGCATGAGGGCAATTTCCGTACTGCCCAGAACGCGCGCGTCGCTGCCGGTACCGACGATGCCAACGGTGAACTCCCGGCCCGAGAGGAATGTTTCGACCAACACCGGCTGCCGATGGTGGGCGAGCAGTTCGGCACAAATGCGGCGCAGCGCGGTGGCGTCCCGGATTTTCGATTCGGCGGTAATGCCCTTGCCGGTCCCTTCGGCGATCGGTTTGGCGAACAGGGGGTAAGGCAGGTCGATTCGGTCGAGATCGTCGATCGTTTCGACGACCGCGAACGGCGGCGTGGGCACGCCGACACGCTGCACTATGGTCTTGGTCAGTCCCTTATGCAGGCAAAGCGCCGTAACGAGCGGATCGGAAAACGTATAGGGTATATTAAACGTGTCGAGAATCGCAGGAACTTGGGCTTCACGGGCCGCTCCGTACATTCCCTCGGCGATGTTAAATACCAAGTCCCAGCGGTCCCCCGCCGCCAGCCGCTCAACGAGTTGCCGCCCGTGGCCGATGCGGTTGGTGTCGTGGCCCAGTTCCCGCAAGGCCGTTTCGATGGCCTCAATGGTATCGGGCCGGTCGAATTCGGCCGTTTCTTCCTCGCTGTAGCCTTCGGCTAGGTATTCTTCGC
>JANXOJ010000352.1 GCA_025353625.1 Planctomycetota bacterium
TGGACAAACACTGCCGGGGACTTCTCACTCGGATTGCGGCCTGCGAAGTCGCCAACCGTCCCGGCCGCCTTGAACCCCGAGTCCTCAGACGCCGCCGCCACGGGTATCCGCTCATGCAACAGCCCAGGGATGTCCTTCGCCGAGAATTGCAGAAATACTGCACCTAAAATAGGTTACAATAACGACAGTGCCATTCGTGGCAGGCACGTTGATCCACGAGAGGAGGTCGTTTCGATAATCTTCGCGTCCAGGCAGACCCCAGCGAGATGCGACTGTGGCCTGGTATATCATATTTTTAACCGTGCCCATGCGCGGATGACGATCGCTAACAACAGAACAACGGTTCCCGACACCTTTTCTCACACTTTCCCCCATGCTCCTTCCCGGCCTCTTAACGATGGTGCTCCTATTGCTTTCATCGGCCTTCTTTTCGGCGGGCGAAGCGGCAACGTTTTCGTTGCGGCGCGCGGATCGCAAGGGGCTTGCGTCGGGCACGCTGGCCCAGCAGTCCATCGCACGCTTGTTGCAAGACCCCGAACGGCTGCTTACGGCCGTGTTGTTCTGGAACTTGATTATCAACCTGGCCTTCTTCACCATCGGATCGATCATCGGTCTGGAATTGCAGCGCGACGGACACACCACGGCGGCCGGAGCATTCGCCCTCGGTTCACTCGCCGCGATCATCGTCTTTGGCGAAATGCTGCCCAAGAGTCTCGGCGTGCTGCATCCGCAACGGCTGGCGGCCTGGATTGCGATACCGTTGGCTGCGGCCGTGCGAATTATTGGCCCGCTGCTGCCGGTTTTCCGCGTTGCCACCTTACTTTCCCGCCGCTTGCTCTTGCCGAAATTCGAGCCGGAGCCGTACCTCCACATCCGCGATTTGGAACGGGCCGTCAAATTGTCCGGCACCGATAAGGCACTCGTCGAGCAAGAGCAACGGGTGTTGGAGAGCATCGTGCTGCTTAGCGATATTCGCGCCGAGGAATTGATGCGACCGCGCACGCAATTCCAGGTTTATCATCCTCCCGTGACGCTTGCCGATCTGAAGGCCCGGCCACCGGTGGGCGGATATCTGCTGGTAACTGAATCCGATAGCGATGAAGTGGCCTCGGCGATTGCCCTCGACGATATCTGGCAGGTGCCCGATGGTCCGCTCGATCTGATGGCCGAACCGGTGATCTACGTCCCCTGGTCGACGCGGGCGGCCGACGTGCTGGAGCTGATCCGCCGCCGCAAGCGTGAAGTGGCTGCCGTGGTCAATGAGTTTGGCGAGACGATCGGTATCCTCACGTTCGACGACATCCTCGACACCGTATTCAGCGGCGCCCCCAGCCGCAGCGAGAGGCTCTTGCGCCGCGATCCCTTCCGCGAGGTCTCGCCTCAAGTCTGGCACGTCAACGGCATGACCAGCGTCCGCCGCTTGGCACGGCACTTTCACATCGATCGGCCAGAGACGCACAGCGTCACGCTCTCGGGCGTGGTACAGGAAGTTCTGCAGCGCCTGCCGGAGCCGGGCGACGAATGCGATTGGGGACCGTTCCATTTCAAAATCCTCGACGTGCCGCGTCGCGGTCAGTTGCTCATTGAACTGACCATGCCCGGCAGCCCGGAGAAAATGAAATGATTTGGACCGCCTTGGGACTGTGGATCGCGGGCATGCTGTTGAGCGCGTTTTTCAGCGGCTGCGAAACGGGCTTTTACCGCGCCACGCGGCTGCGGCTGGTGCTCGATGCGATGGGAGGCGACCGCGTTGCTCGCGGGCTGTTGTTCCTCACGAATCATCCGTCGCTGTTCGTGGCTACGGCCTTGGTCGGCAATAGCATGGCCAACAATATGATCTCGTTGGCGACGGTCATCGCCGTCGGAGCGATCGTTCCGCAGACGCCGGAAGCGGCCGAGATTATTGCCGCGATAATTCTCGCACCGGTGGTCTTGGTCTACGGCGAACTGCTGCCAAAGAATCTATTCTTGCAAGCACCCAATCGACTTCTCCACCGCTGCGGAGCCGGCTTCCTGTTCTTTGTCGTCGTCCTCTTTCCCCTGGCCGGCTTACTTTGGCTATTGGGGCGGCTGATTGGTCGATTGTCGCCGACTTCCCGCGAGCCGGTGCGACTCGTCCTGGCACAGCGCGAACTGCGCCACATTCTGGCCGAAGGGCACGAGGCGGGCATCCTTCATCCGGCGCAACAAAGCCTGGCCCACGGAATACTGGCCGTTGCGCGCAAGCCGGTGCGGCAGTTCTTGACGCCGCTGGGGCACATCATGCAAGTCCGCGCCGACATGAGCAAGCAAGCCGTGTTGCGCATGGCCCAACGCAGCCACACGCCGGTGATTCCCGTGGCCGATGTCGCAACCGGTCGCTGGATCGGCTACGTGCGAGTCGTCGATTTACGACTGCACGATGGCGATGCGTTGGCCCCTATCCGCACGTTGCCGGAGGTTCGCGACGATAGCACGCATCTGGCCGCGTTGATGCGCTTGGAAAGCACCGGCGAAAGCCTCGCCCGAGTGACCAATGCCCAAGGCGAAACGCTGGGCATCGTCACACTGGAGCGGCTGCGGGAACCGCTGTTTTGACGAGCGATTTCTTTTCGCGCTCAGAGCTGCGTCATCGGCCGCTTATAATCGCCGCGTCGTCGGCCGCCTCATGTGGCGTCTTCGCCGGCTTCGCCGGTACGGATGCGGATCACGTCGGTCATGTCGTACACGAAGATTTTTCCGTCGCCGACTTGCCCGGTCTGCGCCGACTTCATAATCGCCTCTAGCACGGTTTGCAACTTGGCGTCTGGAATGACAACTTCAATTTTGACCTTGGGTACGAAATCGACCTCGTATTCCGTACCGCGATAGGTTTCCGTATGGCCCTTCTGACGACCGAAGCCGCGAACCTCCGTCACCGTCATGCCGGCGACTCCGCACTCGGTCAAAGCGTCCTTGACATCGTCTAATTTGAAGTGGCGAACGATAGCTTCTACTTTTTTCACGTTGGAATTCCTCTTTGAATTTGATCGCTATTAGGCGGTGGGGAGCGAGACTTTGCGCCGTTCCCGTTTCGTCGATTAACTCGCGGGCGTCACATGAAGATGTATCCTTCTTCGCCGTGCTGGCTAACATCGAGACCTTCAATTTCGGCCTCTCGCGGAACGCGGAGCCCCATGACTGCGTCGAGCACTTTAAGAATCACAAAGGTGCCAACCGCCGCCAGCACCCAGGTGATGAGTACGGCAATCACTTGTGCCTGCAACACGCTGCCACCTTCGAGCAGGCCAAGTTTATCGGCCAAGTGTCCTTCAGCGGTCACGCCACCGGCTGCTCGCACGGCGAAAATGCCCGTTAAAATGGCTCCCACGGTGCCGCCGACACCGTGAACGCCAAAGGCGTCCAGCGAATCGTCGTAACCAAACTTTGCCTTAAGGGCCGTGCAAGCAAAATAGCAAACGCAGGCAACGGCCACGCCCATGACCAAGGCTGGCATCGCGGTGACGTAGCCCGCCGCCGGGGTGATGCAAACGAGCCCGGCAACCAGGCCGGAGCACGCACCAAGGACGGTCGGCTTACCGCGAAAGATCCATTCCAGACCTGCCCAGGTGAGTCCCCCGGCAGCGGCGCAGAAGTGCGTTACCATAAAGGCCCCGCTGGCCGATTTGCCGGCCGACAGCGCGCTGCCGGCGTTGAAACCGAACCAGCCGACCCAAAGCATGGCCGCGCCGATCGCCGTATAGGTTAAATTGTGCGGGGGCATGGCCGACTTACCGTAGCCCAGCCGCTTGCCCAGCAGCAAGGCACACACCAAGGCGGAAACGCCCGAACTAATATGCACGACAGTCCCGCCCGCAAAGTCGAGTGCGCCGTTGGCGAAAATCCCTTTGGCATGTTCGCTGCCGTAGCTCAGCACGCCGCCGCCCCAAACCCAGTGGGCTAGGGGGCAGTAAATCAAGGTGCCCCAGAGGATCATGAAGACGACCATCGTGCTGAATTTCATCCGTTCCGCGAACGCCCCGCAAATCAAGGCCGGCGTGATAATAAAGAACATACACTGGAAGAGCATGAACGTGGAGGTATAGATCGTGTTGGCACCGGCCCAATTTTCCATGACGACCGTTTTGGTGGTGTCGTCCCAGGTTGGATTGACGTGGTTCATGAACAAGTATTTGAGATTGCCGATCCACGGCCCGTCGCCGCCGAAGGCAAGTGTGAAGCCATACAGAGCCCAGATCACCGTCATCAGGCACATCAGAAAGATGCACTGCATCATGACGCTCAGCACGTTCTTCTTGCGAACTAGGCCGCAATAGAACAATGCCAGACCGGGTCCGGTCATCATCAGCACCAATGCCGACGACACAAGCACCCAGGCGTTGTCGCCGGTATTCACGGTATCGACCGGCGGCTTTGCTGCCGTTGCCTCCGTGATTTCTTTCTTCGCGGGAGCCTCGTCCGCCGCCCAACTCGTCGATGACGCGCCGGAGGCGACTAGGAAAACTGCCATCACCAGACTACTCACAATGACCTTGGCAAGACGCATCGCTAAAATTCCCTTTGCTCAGAAAATTGACGCACTTGGCCGTAGATCGAGCTTCGACCAAAGCCCCTAGTGGACCACGCGCAACAAATCGACAGTTCAGACGGATACCCAGCGGCTTTTCAAATCCGCCCATCGATACAATTCATGAACCTCGATTAGAACACCACCCGCAAAATTTGAAAGCCCCTCATTGGGATGGTGTGCATAAACAGAAATGTCACAGAGGTGCCCAGTTATTAGGCAAATGCAGTGTCTCATCATCGACGACGAGAATTGGATTGATCGCTCGATGCTGCCCGTTCACAGGTAATTGCAGGGCCTCTTCCTCCTCTGTGCCAATAATGCTTGAGACACCTGCCTCCTAGATACTATTGTGGAGGGCAGGAGGTTTTTGAGCTATGAGGAAATCAAGGGTGCTAACGGAACATGGCTGGCGACCCAGGCCCATGTGTCGTCGCCCACGGGCAAAAAGAATGCCCCTCAAGAGCACCGGCAGCCGCCAGCGGTTGCGGGCGTGCAACCCCGCCGCCAGCCATTCGCTCGGACAGTGCCAAATTACCTTCGCCATCCTTGGCTCTCCCATCACTTGCGTCGTAGAAAACGTCTTGTGATGGGAGAGCCATTGTCGCGTCAAGATCAATTGTGAAAGTTACAACGGCCTATTGCGGTGTTTTCAGAAAGTGCAGGACATTCCCAAACCACGAGTACGCTCCAGCCGGCGCGCCGAAGACTCTGCTGATTGTATTTATCGCGTGCAGCGTTCGGTACAATCTTAGCTGTCCAATAGGCGCGCCGAGACGTTGGAATTCGGCATCGACCGCACGAATGCATGTGCCAGAAACAGCCGCGCAATTCGATGACTTTGTGGCGCGTTGAAAAGACCAGATCGGGCTTTCCAGGCGGCGTTTTTCCATGCAGTCGATAGCGATATCCCGGGGAATGCACCAGTCGCCGAACTATCGTTTTGGGAGATGTGTCTTTCGATTTTATCGCCGCCATGATTCGGAATCGCATGGCAACGGAAACACTGTCGGACATAGTGGTAAAATTGTTTCGGCGTGAGTTCCTATTTGAAGACACTCTTTTGCTTACGCGTTCTGGAGTCGCCATAGGCCAGATAGACGGGCTAGGTCATAACCGCGGTCATTCAAGAACTCGCCAACGCGCTGGTCGTGGGTCACCGGAAATTCCAGAAGGAATTCGACACGCAGTGCATCCAATAAATCCACGCCGAGTGTATCGTGATACCGTTCGCCACAAGCCAACGTGTACCACCTAAGTAACTCCTGCTCCGTGATTATTCCGCGAATTCGATCGCGCATTCCAAACTGCATGAGGACAGCACTAATGCTGGCCGCTTCCATCTTCTTGCAGACAATCACAATCTTGTCGGCTTGAAGCGATCCGCAGATATCGTCAACCTGACTCGGACTTAGAGTCAAATGCTTTACTTGAATAGCTGGTCCAAAGTTCGCCCACATGTCCAGGCCCGCATCGGCTGCATTAGTGGTTCCGACGCGATAAAGCCGTGCTGGTTGGGTAACTTTGGGATGCTCGCGATCAACGCCAAGCACAAGCCTGGCGAAATCCTCGAAGTCGGCGAGTACGCAACCGGCATTCGGATCAATGGTTAACGCAACGGTCGCGCCAAGGTGTTTTGTGACGGCATTGAAAAGCGCATAGACCACTATTTCATAAATCTTGTCGACAGAACGCTTAAATCGCTTGTCCTCTTCAAATTGAGCGAGAAACCGCGCGAAGTCAAATTGCTTTGGCCGAATAGCACGTAAATCGTTGAGGATTGTGAGGACCGCAGCAGACTTGTCGATTAGATTGGCGTAGATATACGTTTCGACGATTCCGTGGCACTTTCGATTCTCTTTGCCAAGGATTACGAGTAGAGGAGGTGGAACGATTTCAAACAATTGGTCCCAGTAGCGGGAATTGGAGGATTTCTTTGTTATGCCTTGTAGCTTTTCAAATGCCAAGTGACACCATGCGTCCGAACGGCGTCGATAATCTTCAAGGTTTTCCAGGTCAACGCCACCTTCAACGCGATTATGATAAAGTATCTCCGCAATCGCAATCGGCTTATACGACTTGGTTCGAGACTTACTCATTAGTTTGTCAACAGCCTGTTTCGCTTCTTCGAGAGTTGCTTTCTTCTTGGCCATTGCTCGTCTCCATTAACGTTGCAAAACGCAGGTTGTGAATACAATCGCTTGGCTGACGTCGTCTCATTGACGGAGTTTCAGGATTGAATGAGGCTCTAGTAATGATCGGAGTGTGAGAAGCAGCATTCCGCTATGCCGCAATAATCTTCTACTTAAAAAAGTGCCAACTGCAGGTAATCGGGAGTTGCAGCCGGCGCAGAGTTGAGTGCCGCAAGCATCTGAGTTGCAATCGCCTGTATCACAGGAACCGCAACGCTGTTACCGGCTTGTTTGCGAATCGCGCTATGGCTAACTACTATTTTGTAGGAGTCTGGATATCCCTGAATTCGGAGCATCTCTCGACCCGATGGCCTTCGCTGGCCATTCACGAGCATGTAGCTGTACGAAGCGTTCGCGCGAAGAGCACAGGAATACGGAAAGATGCCGATGTGTCCTCCCTTATTCTCGTGCCAAATTGAGGGATAAAACGGTTCCCTGCCTTGACTTTGCAGCCGCAAAAGCCGCTTCTCTTGAATCGTCTTGGAAGCCCAAAGCTTAGGATCAATTGCATCGTCTGGATCAAGGATCTCATTCAAACTTGGTCGCGTTGGACTTGGCTTAGGAAAGGAAAATGGGACATTTGCTCGGAAGCATGCGATGAATGTCCGTTCACGTTTTTGGCACACCCCGTAGTCTAGCGCGTTCAAAATTGCCGTGTGCGTGTAGTAGCCTAAATCGGTGAGGCACTGAATAACAGTTGCATATGTTCGTCCATTGTCGTGGGTTCGAAACTGCTTTACGTTCTCAAGCAGGACAGCGGGCGGCATCTTTGCCCGCAGTATTTCTTCCACATTGAAGAAAAGCGTCCCGCGAGTATCGGAG
>JANXOJ010000379.1 GCA_025353625.1 Planctomycetota bacterium
CGGTGGCGCGGCAGAGGGCAATCAGCGCCACGTTGTAGGCCGCTTCGGCGGTGGCGAAATCGAACTCGGACATTGCCAAGCGCTCTTGCGCCGAGAGCAACTCATCGAGCGCGAAGCCGGCCGTCTGTTGATCGCCGGGCAACGCTTTCCAGCGTGCGGTTAAATAAGAAATCTCTGCCTCTCCGGCGGCCATGGCGTGGTACTTGCCGACAATTTCGCGATAGGCCGTATCGACGTCGCGGACGGCAATCTCGACCTCGGCGCGAACGTTGGCCGTCGTCGCTTCAAGCTGGCAGGTTGCTTGGCGAAGCTCGGCCTGGCGGGCACAAAGCTTGGCGTTGGCGGTACGGTTGCCCCCCAGCGGCACCTCGAATTGCAGCCCGCCGGTGTAGCTGGGCCGGCCCACGCTGAACTGGTCGCCCAACGATTGGCCGATCGCGCCGCTGCCTTCGAGTCCGCTGACGTAGGTTTCAATGATGGCGTTGAGGACCGGCAGGACTTCATTGGCAGCGGCGTCGGTGCGGACGCTCGCCGCGCGAATTTCTTTAATCCCCAAGCGAATCTCCGGACGCGATTTGAGTGCCGCGACCAAGTTGCTGCTCAGGTCGGCGGCGACCGGCGTGCGGATCGGCATCTGCTCGGGGACGATCTCCGTACCGCACACGGCCAGACCGGGGTCGTTCACCACGGCGCGGATGCGGGCTTCGGTATTGCGAACGGCCGCCTTGTAGCGGATCAGGGCCGCATCGCGATTGGCCACCGCCGCTTCGGCGCGAATGAGCTGCCCTCGGGTGGCGTCGAATGCTTGCCGAGCCAGCAGTTCATCGCGAATGACGACCGCCTGGCGATGGAGCCGCGTCCGCTGGATCAACGCCGAGCGTTGCAAGTACAAATCCCAGTAGTTGCGGTGCAAGTCGATGAGCAATGCTTGCAGATCGCGGGAGAAGCGGTCGCGGGCAATGTCCGAGTTGATCTCCGCCAGGACCATCACACTGCTGTTGTAGGCGGTGCCGCCGCCGTTGAGCAGCGGTTGGGTCAACGTGATGCCGAGTCGCGAGGTGCCTTGATGATTGGGCGTGAAGTAGAGCGAGTTGCTGTCTTCGTAGCCGATCTTCTGCGATATTTCAACTTGGGCGCCGGAAAGCGACTGTTTGCGGAAGCCGGTGGCCCCGTACCAATGGGTGTCGATCCAGCGCGTGGGGCCGCCGGTGGTGAGCGTGCTGCCGACGGGATCGCTATCGTCGACCAAGCGCGATTCGGCAAAGAGGCGGGGATCGAACTTGCCTTGGGCCTCGGCGATTGTCGTTTGGCTGATGAAGACGCTCTCGTTCAAGGCGCGAATCTGTGCCGAATGGGCCATCGCGGCCAGAACCAATCCGGTCGGTGCTACCGGAATTAACGATGTTTGCAGTTGTAGGGGATGGTTGACTTCGGACTGCCACCAGGGCGAGAAACCGGCAGGCAGCAATTCGGAAGGCAGCACGATGGCCGAATCGACAACGGGAACGGTGCCGGGCGAAGCGAGGGCAACTTTTCGGTTGGGGATCGAAGATCGCGTTTTCTGGGGCGCGATGGAGCCCGGCGGCAGGGGGAGAGCTTCGTAAGGTAGCGGTTGACGGGCAGGCAGCCGTTCGTCGGCCCGCGCCGGGGCCAGTGCAAGGCAGCAGGCCGCAATCAGTGCAAGATTCCGCATGTCAACATTCCTCGTCCGTGAGCGTGCGACGACCGCTGCCGTCGCATTATTAGTTTCGGCAAGACTATCGCGACTTGCGAGAGGAACTTGCAACTGCGCTACAACCGCCAAGAGCGTTGCAAGTCGAACGGGGCGTTAAGCAAGGTGGAAGTCCGTTCGTGGTCTTTCGCGGAGCAAGGTACGCTCCACGGTAGCGATTGGAGTGGAAAGTCGGGCGGTAACGAAACTGCGGTTGGGGAAAATGTTGCCCGCCAGACAAGTTGTGCGTTGCATTTGCGAAACGTGCCAATCTGCAACTTATAGTTGCATGGTACTGGATAGGGTTTTTATGAAACGCACGAAGAATAAATTGCGTCCGAAGGGGAATTGGTTGCACCGCACCGCAGCCGGTGCTAAGGCTGCGCTGCATCGGTTTACGGCGACGATGCCGGACGGCAGCGAGATTCCGCGACCGCGAATGCTCGACTGCATGGAGTTGGAAGACCGCATCCTATTCAGTGCCGCACCGATGGCGATGGTCGTCGCGCCGCAAGGCGGAATCGCGAGTTCCGCACAGGTCCAGCCGCTGGCTCCCCAAGGGGCCGAAGCAAGCAAGCACAATCCAACGCCCCTCGCGGCCGGTCCAAGTGCATTATCGAACCATTCGCCAAGCCGCGTGGTTCTCATCGATTCACAACTTGCCGACAGTGCGCAATTGGCAAGGGCCGCCGCGCCCGACAGCAAGGTACTGGTCTACGATAGCAAGCACGATACGGCCAAGGATGTACTCCAAAGCGTCGTCGAGTGGGCCAACGCGAACGGCAAGACGATCGATAACGTGGCGATACTATCGCACGGAGTCGGGGGGGCCTTCGAGTTGGGCAACCAGTGGATCGCGGCTACTTCATTAGCACAATCGGCCGAGGAATGGCAGCGTCTGGCCAGCGTTCTTTCCGTCGGTGCGAAGATCGAGTTGTTCGGCTGCAACGTCGCGGCTGCTGGGTCCGCCGGCCAAAATCTGCTCGATTCGCTGGCAGCCATCACCCATGCGGCCGTCTTTGCTTCCACCGATACCACGGGTGCGGGCGGCAACTGGATTCTCGAAGCGGCTTCCGTCGGCGCACAGCCCGCCGCGCTGACCGCATCGGTCGTGCCTCTGGATACTTCGCTACTTACAAATTATGGCGGCGTACTCGCCGTACCTGCCATTGAGGCCACGGCGTCGGCCGCCACGGCATCTGGCGGGGCGAGTAGCTTGACGTGGTCGTATATCGTTAATAGCGGCAGCAACCGCATCTTGATCGTCGATGTCGGCATCCGCCAGACTGGGGCCAACGAGACCGTCGCGTCCGTTACCTACGGCGGCCAGAGCTTGACTCGGCTGGGTGGAGCGGAGTTGGCGAACAATGAAGACGCCGAAATTTGGTATCTGCTGGCTCCGAATGTCGGCACCGCCAACGTCGTAGTCAACGCGACCGCTAGCGTGCCTTTCGTGGCCGGCGCGACCGACTATTTTGGCATCAACCAAGCGACGCCCTTTGGAACGTTCGCTTCGGCCACCGGCAATAGTTCCACGCCATCGGTCGCGGTCAGCGCGGCACCCGGTCAGTTGGTTGTTGACTCGTTGGTCACGCAGGGCAATGCACAACCGATCGCGGTTTCCGGGCCGGGGCAGACCGAACTCTGGAACCAACTCACGGGAAACGGCAGCAACAACGCACTGGGCGGCGGTAGTTCCCAATCCGGTGCCTCCACGGTGACGATGGCGTGGACGACAGGCAATTCGCGGAACTGGGCGCTTGCGGCGGTTCCGCTGTTGCCGGCCACGGCGACGCCCCTCTTGGCCGCAACGAACGAAACCCTAATCAACGCAACTACGACCGACCTTCAGGCGACCAGCGCGACGGATCGAGGCAGCCAGCAGGCCGTCGCTCTGGACGCCGCAGGAAACTATACGGTGGTGTGGTCCAGCGCGAACCAGGATGGGGCCGGATGGGGAGTCTACGCTCGGCGTTTCAATTCGCAAGGCACGGCACTGACGGGCGAGATTCTCGTCAATCAGACGACCGCCGACAATCAGCAATGGGCGCGCGTCGCTTCGGACGCGGCGGGCAATTTCGTGGTGACTTGGACCAGTGCCAATCAAGACGGCACGCCGCTGAGCGTTTATGCCCGACGTTTTGCCGGCAACGGCACGGCCCTCGGGGCCGAATTTCGTGCAAACACCACCACCACCGGGAGTCAACAGAACTCGGATATCGGCTTGGACAAGACCACGGGAGAATTCGTCATCGCCTGGCAGGGTAAAGGGCCTGGGGACGCGTCCGGGATATTTTTCCGACGGTTTAACGCCGATGGCACGGCCAAAGATGCCACCGATCAACTGGCAAATCTCGTCGACCGCGGCAGCGAAACCGATCCCACGGTGACGATGACCACCGGCGGACAATTTGTTGTCTTTTGGACGGTCGCAAATCACATCTACTTCCAACAATTCAATGCAGCTGGGGCTGCCTTAAATGGCGAGGTACAAGTCGACAACCTGCTATCGACCAGCTTCGGGCCGTCCGTTGCGGCGGACGCCGCAGGGAACTTCACCGTCGTCTACCGCGAACAGAATATCTTGAGCGGGGTTTGGGGAAAGGGCTTTAACGCCGACGGAACCCTCAAGTACACCTGGTTTTATGCAGCCACTGGAGCGGCCACCAGTCCATCCATTAGCATGGCCGCCGACGGATCGTTTGTAACCACCTACGAAAACACGGGCGACGGAAACCTGCTGGGAGTCTACGCGCAAAAGTACGATGCGTCCGGTGCTCCCGTCGCCGCCGAGTTTCTCGTCAATCAAACCACCACCGGCAACCAGTCGCAGGCATCGGTTGCCGTTCTCGATCCAAACAACTATGTAATCGCATGGAGCGGCCAAGGCACGGGCGACGCCAGCGGGGTCTTCGCACGACAGTTCGGCACGCAGAACAACGCGCCGGTTGTGAGCGGAGCCAACAACCTCACGACGATCAATGAAGATACACTCGTCAACCCAGGCACGCTGGTTTCGTCGATCGTTGCGGGGAAGGTCTCCGATCCGGATGCCGGTGCGCTTTCGGGTATTGCGGTGACCGCCGTGGACAATAGTAACGGAGCCTGGCAATACAGCACCAACGGCGGCGGGAGTTGGACGAACGTCGCCTCACCCTCCGCTGCAAGCGCGCTGCTTTTGGCCGCCGACGCGAACACGTACGTCCGCTTCGTGCCAAATCTACATTGGTCGGGCACCGTATCCCCCGGCATAACGTTCCAGGCATGGGATCAAACCAGCGGCGCGGCGGGGAGTACGACCGATGTTACAACCAATGGCGGCGCGACAGCGTTCAGTTCCGCATCGGCCAGCGCGGCAATCGTAGTCAGTCTCGTCAATTATCCGCCCGTTGCCGTCAACGACACGAGCTATCAAGTAAGCCAGAACGGCAGCTTGACGATCTCGGCGTCGGGAGTCCTATCCAACGACACGGAATTCAACAACTTGCCGCTGACGGCGATCCAATTGAGTGTACCGACGCACGGCACGCTCGATTGGAATCCCGCGGCCCTCGGCAGCTACGTCAACATCACGAACAACGCCGCGACCGACTATCAGGCTAAATGGTCGCCCGACGGCTCGAAGATCGTCTTCGCAAGCGCGCGCGTCGGCGGCAAGTATCAGATATTTTCGATGAATGCCGACGGTACGAACGTCGTCCGTCTGAGCAACGATTCGGGCAACGACCTTCAGCCCGCTTGGTCGCCCGACGGTACGAAGATCGCCTTCTATTCCGATAAGTCGGGCAATCCTGAAATCTATGTGATGCATGCCGACGGCACGAACGTCGTGCAAATTACGAGCAGTTCCGCCGTGGACGGGCAACCGACCTGGAGTCCCGACGGTACCAAGATTGCCTTCACCTCCAACCGCACCGGCAATTACCAGATTTACGCGATGAATGCCAACGGCACGGGCGTGACGCAATTGACCTTTGCGACGGCTACGAATGCCGAGCCGGCCTGGTCGCCCGACGGTACGAAGATCGTATATGCGTCGAATAGCACCGGCCTCTATCAAATCTATGAGATAAATCCCGATGGCACCGGTCTCGTCCGCATTACGAACAACGCATTCAACGATAGTCGGCCGACGTGGTCGCCCACGAGCGACCGGATTGCGTTCATATCCGATCGAAGCGGGATTGCAGACGTCTACGTCGTGAACGCCGACGGAACGAGCCCGTTGCGAATCGGCAGTTCGGGTGCAGCAGTTGACTTCCCGAACTGGTCGCCCGACGGCTCCAAGATTTCGGCTACCGTGAACGGAGAAGTCGAAGTCGCCAATGTGCTTTCCGATGGCGGATTCAAATATGTGCCGACCGCCAACTACGTGGGAATCGATTCGTTCACCTACGCCGCAAACAACGGCACGCAATCCTCGAACGTGGCGACGGTGCAGATTGCAGTTACTCCGCAACCTTTGCTAACGAACGTCAACGAGAGTTTGGTCAATACCAATACGACCGACATCCAGGAAACGAGTGCCCGTGCCGCCACGGTGCCCGCCCGAGGCAGCCACCAAGCCGTCGCGATTCGGCCCGACGGCAGCTATGCGATAGTCTGGTCGAGTAATTTGCAAGATGGCAGCGGTTGGGGATTGTACGGACAGATGTTCGATCGCCAAGGGACGGCGATGGGGAGCGAATTCCGAATCAATCAACAAACGAGCGGCGATCAGAAGTGGGGCTACGTGGCGGCGGACAAGGCGGGCAACATAGTCGTCGTCTGGAACAGCGTTGGCCAGGATGGAAGCGGCGATGGCGTCTTTGCGCGGAGGTTCGACGCCTCGGGAAACCCGCTGGGCAATGAATTTCAGGTGAATACCGTTTCCAGCGGAAATCAAAATGGCACCACCGTGGCGACGACGCCCGATGGCGGGTTTATCGTCACCTGGGGCGGCAACGGGCCAACCGCAGCGCAGCAGGTTTATGCGCGACGCTACGACTCCCTGGGCGTGGCGATCGATGCGGTGGAGTGGGCCGTTTCGGCCAATACGTCCTCATCCGTGCATTACGATCCGGCGATCGCGGTCGACCCATCGGGCAATTTTACGATCGTGTGGGACGATGCCGTCGGAGTCGGCTTCCGGCGGTTCTCGGCCAATGGCACGCCGCTTCTGGGCACCGATACTTACGCGGTCAACGAGTCTACGGCAGGCGACGGCGCGATAGGCATGGCCGCCGACGGCAGCTTTGTTATCGTGTGGCGCACGACCAATCAGGGTGACGGCAACGGTCTAGCCGCGATGGGGCGTCGCTTCGATTCCAGCGGCAACGCGCTCGGTGCCGCATTTATCGTCAACACCACGACAATCGGCGACCAAACCAATCCTTCCATTGCGATGGATGCCGGCGGAGACTTCCTCATCACCTGGGAAGGTAGCGGCATCGGTGATGGCGATGGTGTTTTCGGCCAGAAGTTCAACGCCGGCGGCACCCGCAACGGCGGCGAGTTTCTGGTCAATCAAACGACCGCCGGTTCGCAGCACATGACTTCGGCAGCGATGTTCAATTTGAGTAACTTTGTTACAGTCTGGTCGGGGAACGGCGCGGGAGATGCCAGCGGGGTCTTCGCGCGACAGTTCGGCGCGCAGAACACCGCCCCAACACTCAGCGGAGCCGGCAACGTCACGGCGATTAACGAAGATCCGACAACCAATACCGGTACGCTCGTCTCGGCTTTGATCGCCGGAAAACTGACCGATCCCGATCCAGGGGCGGTCCAAGGCATTGCCGTGACTTCCGTCGATAATACATTCGGCCTATGGCAGTACTCGACCAACGGCGGCACAAGTTGGTCGAATGTTGCCGCGCCGACCGCAGCGACCGCGCTGCTATTGGCCGCCGACGCGAACAGCTACGTTCGCTTCGTACCGAACCCGAATTGGAACGGCACGGTGTCGCCGGGAATCACCTTCCTAGCTTGGGATCAGACGAGCGGCACGGCGGGCAGCACGGCCGACGTAACGATCCACGGTGGCGCAACCGCATTTAGCGCCGCGACGGCGGGCGCGGCGATCACCGTTAATTCGG
>JANXOJ010000046.1 GCA_025353625.1 Planctomycetota bacterium
ACCTTGTCCACCCTTGCCGCCGCCACCTTGTCCACCCTTCCCACCGCCACCTTGTCCACCCTTGCCGCCGCCACCTTGTCCACCCTTGCCGCCGCCACCTTGTCCACCCTTGCCCGGTCCTCCGCCGCCAGCACCGGGTCCGCCTTTACCGGCACCACCGCCACCCTTACCACCGCCACCTGGGCCACCTTTGCCTTGACCGCTGCCGGTCGACCTACCCTTGCCCGGTCCTATGTTGCTAGCACTGGGGTTGTTTGGACCGCGACGTAATCTGTCCGCGCTTACAATGCTGGGATCTTCTTGATATGGCGTTGAAAAGGTAGGTGCTTCTGGGCTGAGATCGACCTTGGAGTTCGGTACCGCAGAGCCGGAAGCATTCGCCCCTTGCCCAACGGCGTCGGCTTGGCTGAGATCGACCTTGGAGTTTGGCACGCTGACCAGCATCGAGTAAACGATCGGCGGGCGGCTTTCTGCGTCGAGGGTGCCGATCAAGGCATTCGGCACATTGCGGCGCAGCCCGATCGATATCCGCACGGCCGAAGGCAACTTGGCCGAGCTGTTCGAGTCCCATTGGTCGCTGGTCGTCGATCCATCGTAATAACTAATTTGGAAGCTAACGACCTCCGGCGCGAGAAGCTCCGACGCTGGATCGAGGTCTTCGCTCTGTCCATTCTGTGAGGCGTACAGGAACGCGGCCCGCTCTTGCTCGCGGCGATATAGTCCGCTGCCGGAAGTCGCGGAAGTGGTTTCCTGCGCCATATTTGCACCGCTTGGCGGGCCGAGGCTGTAGGTTACCGTGCGGATATCGCTCATGCCCGTCGGCTGGCTGGAATCCTCGAACGAGGCCATCGACACCAAGGTTGCCTGCGGGCGGCGGCTGGTCTCGATCTGCATCGACTGGGCCGTGCCGAAAATCCCGCCGGAAAGCGGCATCGTATCGCTCGATGCCGTGGAGCTGGACGAACTCGATGAATCCGAGAGGCTGGAACTGGATGAGCTCGAAGTACTCATTGCGTTGGCCAAATCGGAAAGCCCCGTCGGGTCGCTGGAACTGGCATCGCCGGAAGTGTCTTTGGCCGCCTGGAAGGGGACCGAATTGCGAAGATCGTCGGCCACGCGCTGCAACAGGACGCGAGCCAATTGGGCCTCTTCCACTTGATCGCGACTCTTCAAGGAGACGCCCAAATGGACGTGGATTCCCAAGGTGACTAGGCCCAACACCACCACGGCTAGACACAAGGCCAGAATCACTTCGAGGAGCGTAAAGGCGGAACGCAAACCGCGCCGCGCGTTGCGACCGGCAGCCGCACAACGGCGAGCGTCGGTTGTGAGCAACGGGGTACTACCGCCCCTGGAGAACGTACGTTTCCACACCGCTCGATTCCAGGGGCTTGCTTCCCTAGCTATTGACGGTCGTCCCTCCGGGACTGAAGAATTGCTTAGGCAGCCATACTCCAATTTTGTCGCATTGCTTTTCATATCGATCAACTCCCTGCGGTTCCAGATGAACTGGAGCTTGAACTGGTGCCGCTACTGGAACTGGTATCTTGATTCGGCGGCATATAGTTGGGGTCCGGCAGCCACCGGGTGAGAGAGAACTTGACGGGATGCTGCCCGGCCGGTTGGTCGCGCGTGACCGAAACGCGAACGGAAAGAAGGCCCACTTCGTCCGTTGAATCCGACGCGATGGAATAAACCCAAGCCGGCCCATCGGCATCGAGCGATTCAGCGGTCGTATCGAACGCTTCGCTGTCGACGGGGTCCGGCGCGCTGATGCCGGCGTCGATCTCGGCCATCTTGCTTTCCGCGAGGAGTTGCGCCCGAGCGAGATCGCGGGCTCCCGCGGCGTTTTGCAAAGCCAATCGGCCAACTTCACCCAAAACGGCCAGTGCCCCGGCGAGAATGGCCAGGGCGAGAATCACTTCCAGGAGCGTAAATGCGGCACGTCGCGAGGATTTTGCACCGGCCGCCGCTTCGCGGTTTGGGCTGTATTTCGCCGTTTCGCGGATAGAGCGCTGGAGGTTCATGCACTTCTCTCAACAAATAACATCAACACTGCATCTCGCCGGGCGAGATGAGTACGTTCGTAGGTTCGTTGGCTACTGCGTCATGGTCGCGGCGTCGCCGACCGTCACGGAACCGGTGATGCCGCGCAGCGACAATCGCATGGCCGCATGTCGATTGTAGGCCAGTACGACCTTGGCATCGGAGGTCGAACCGTCGGAATAAAATAAAATCGGATCGGACCAGCCATCGCCCGAGTCGGCTACGTCGCTTTGTGTGTCGTCGCTGGCGGAGCCTAAGTCGCCGCCGGAATCGTCCGTCATGAACTTGATCCCTTGGGGTAGCGTTTTGTCCTCTGCCGGCGGCAGGGGGTCTTCGCCGCCAAGCTCGTCGTCGCTCGCCGTAACTTGCACGGGCGCGGGCGTGGTTTGCGAAGGATCATCGTTTGGCCCAAGGTGGTAGCGGTCGCCATGCACGGCATAGCGAAACGCATAGGTGTGGCCCGACTTCATGGCATCGACGCGGGCTTGACACCACCCCGTCTTCACGGCGTCGGCCGCCGAGCGCAGCCGCTGCTGGGCCATTGGCCGCTGCAACGCGGTCCAGGCAACGCCGGCGATGATTGTGATCAGAGCGAGCGTTAGCAAGACCTCAACGAGCGTGAAGCCGCGCCGTGGACGGGGATTGCAAATTGCAATTTTCTCTTCCCCACTCTTTAACGTGCCACTTTTTAACGTGCAATTTTCATTTTTCATTTTTCAATTCCTTTTTACTTCTTCGTTTCGTCGGTCCAATTCCCAATCACCTGATTGTCCGGGCTGGTGGTCCAAACATCGAACCGGTCGGGGTTCCGCACGCCCGGATAACAGTATTCGTAGGGATGATTCCAAGGATCGGACGGGATGTCCTTGGTGAGATAGGGTCCATCCCACTTATCCGGGCTTTGGAGATCGGCGGGAGCCTGCCGAAGCGATCCTAGGCCGGACGCGGTTGACGGGTAGGTTCCAATGGCAAGCTGGTAGCTATCCAAGGCGGTGGCGAAGAGATCAATTTGCACTTTGGCGGCGTTGATATTGGCGCGCCGCTGGATCGGCCCATAGGCGACGACCGCAAGCGAGGCCAGCACGACCAGGATCACCAGAACCAAGAGCACTTCAATGAGGGTAAAGCCGCGATTGCGGCGCGAGGGGTTGGATTTCATTTGTGTTTCTTTCTTTAAGTGTTTCGTGGGGTGACGTCGAGTACTCGAAGCCACCCTACCTATATCTTACACGGTTGTGCTCATCTTGAGCACTGGCAAAAGCAGCGCAACGACTAAAACGAGGATCACGCCTGCTAAAATCAAGAGCATTATGGGTTCAATAAGCCGGACGGTCAGGTCGAGGCGGCGCCAGGTGCGGCGTTCGAGCGAATCGGCCACGGAAAGCAGCACCGATTCCAGGTTGTTCGCTTGTTCGGCGACGGCGATCATCTCGACTACGACGGGCGGAAACTGCTTGCTGGCCCCCAGCGGCCCGGCCAACGACTGTCCGGCGGAAATGTTTTCTGCCGCTTCGCCGATGGCGGCACCCAGGACGCGGTTTCCGGTGGCATCTTGGGATATCTGCATCGAGCGGACGATGGGCACGCCGTTGTGCAGGAGCGTGCCGAAGACGCGACAGAAGCGCGCGACGGCCAAGCCGAGGAAGACGGGGCCAACCAGCGGCAACTTGATTCGCAGCCGGTCGGCCCACCAAATACCTTCGTCGGTTTGCAGCCATTTGTTGGCCCACCAGCCGAAGCCGCCAAGGGCCGCTAGAAGCAGCAGCCCCCAGCGTCGCATCCAAGCACTGACCGCCAGCAGCCATTCCGTGACGAGGGGCAATTCGCCCTTTTCTCGCAAACGCTCGAACAGTTCGCCAAACTTAGGCACGAAGAAAACAATCAGCACGATGACGATCACCGTGCCCACCACGGCGAGAAAGCACGGGTAGGCAATGGCCCCCATCGTGCGCTTTTTTAGATCGTCTTGAGTTTCCGTAAATTGGGCGACGCGGGCCAGTGCTTCTTCGAGGAAGCCGCCTTCACCGCCAGCGCGGACCATGCTCACCGACATTTCGCCCAGCACGTTTTGGAAGCGGGACATGGCGTCGGCCAGTGTGGCACCGTCCTCCACGCGGCGGTGGATTTCGGCCATGATCGACTTCAGGCCGGGGTGCGAGGTCTGGCGTTCAACGACTTCAATGGCCCGCAAAAGCGGCACGCCGCTACGAAGCAGGTCGGCCATCTGCCCATAGGCGATGGAGAGCATGGCTGCCGGCACGCGGCGCACCCGCGAAGACTCGACGACCTGCCCGGCATCCTCGACGGCCAACGGAAAGATCATCCGCCCGGCCAACGACGCTGCCGCCTCACTGCGGTTTGACGCCGTGATCGTGCCGGTCACTTGGAGTCCGGCCTGGTCGCGCGCTGTGTAGGTAAACTCTGGCATAATTCCGGATGAGGGCTAAATCTTGGCGTTTCCTTTGGTAACTCGCATCACTTCATCCACCGTTGTGCGTCCGGAAATTACTTTCTTCCAACCGTCGTCCCGGAGTGTCTGCATACCGCCGCGCACGGCCGCTTGTTGGATGGCCCAACTGCTGACGCGCTCGTGCGATAATTGGCGTATCTCTTCCGTCGTAACCAGCAATTCATACAGCCCCAGCCGGCCGCGATAGCCCACCTGCCGACACTCGCGGCAGCCCACCGGGCGATAGAGCTCCCTGCCGGCCAAGGCAGCGTGGGGGAAGTCGGGCGGAAGCTCGTCGGCCGCCGGGCGATATGCCTGCTTGCAATGTTTGCAGAGCGTGCGGACCAGTCGCTGGGCCATCACCGCTTCGACCGTGCTGGAAACCAAAAACGGCTCCAAACCCATATCGACCAACCGCGTATAGGCACCGGCGGCGTCGTTCGTGTGCAGCGTGCTGAAGACCAAGTGGCCGGTGAGCGAAGCCTGTATTGCATTCTCGGCCGTTTCCAGGTCGCGGATTTCGCCCACGAGGATGATATCCGGATCGTGTCGCAAAATACTTCGCAGCGACGTGCCGAACGTCAGGCCAATCTTAGGATGCACCTGAATCTGGTTGATGCCCTCCAATTGGTATTCCACCGGGTCTTCCGTGGTGATGATCTTCGTTTCGTCGCTTTTGATTTCTAGCAGCGCGCTGTAAAGCGTGGTGCTCTTGCCCGACCCGGTCGGCCCCGTGACGAGAATAATGCCGTGCGGCAGTTGAATCAATTCGCGGAAGCGGGCATGTAAATCGGGCTCCATGCCAAGCTTGTCGAGCTTGAATTCCATCGCTCCCTTGTCGAGCAAACGCATGACCATGCCTTCGCCGTGGATCATGGGAATGACGGAAACGCGGATATCGACCTCGCGACCGCCGGTGCGAAGTTGGATGCGACCGTCCTGGGGCAACCGCCGCTCGGCGATATTCAACCGCGACATGATCTTCAAGCGGCTGATAATCGCTGCTTGGAAGCGGTGTATCTCTGGGGGCATTGGTTGAGCTTGCAGCACGCCGTCGATGCGGTAGCGGACCCGCAACCCGGACTGTTGCGACTCGATGTGTACGTCGCTGGCACGGAGTTCAATTGCTTCGAGCAAGATTTCATTCACGAGCCGCACTACCGACGGCTCCTGGGCCATCTCGGAAAGCTCGGCATCGTCGTCGATCGGGTGATCGAGCTCAATGCGATCGTCGGTCTGCGCCATCAGGCCATCGATGGTTTCGCTGCCGACGCCCAGGTGGTTTTTGATCCGTTTGGCGATTTCCTCGCGGCTGGCCAGCACCGGAACGACGTTCAAGCCCGTGGCAACGCTCAGCTCATCGAGCGGGTACAAATTGAACGGATCGCTCGTGGCGACGACCAGCGAGCCATTGCTGCGACGGATGGGAAAGAGCGATTCGCGATGCACGAAGCGCGATGGGAAATCCTTCAAGAGGCTCAGATCGACCTCGGCATCGACCAGATCGACGAACTCCAGGCCGACTTCTTTCGCCAACGCACGCAAGGCTGTATCTTCGGAAAGGAAGCCGAGATGCACCGCCGCCTGATCGACGCGCACCCCCTCCGACTGGGCTGCGCGCGCCTGCACAAGTTGCCCGGCATCCAGCAGGCCCTTTCGGAGAAGCATTTCGCCGACATCCATGGAACAAACCACCCAGTTTAAGGAGAAAACCGCTTGAAGTGAAAGTCAACGATTGAAGACGAGTCTTTGCCGCCCGCTACTCATGAACCCCAAGATGTCTACAAAGTCTCGATTTTCGCGATGCAAAATCAGTTCGGCGGGGTTAAACTAATAATAGTGCTACTCATGCTCACGACTCTAGGAGCGGATTCAATGCCCAACATCGCCAAAGCCTCTATTGTAATCGGACTTCTGCTAATTTGCCAACTTGCGCACGCCCAGGGGCGACGCGGTGGCCGTGGATTTGGCGGCGACCGCGGGGGTGGTGGAAATAGTGGTGGAAATAGTGGTGGTGGCGGAAATTTTGGCGGCGGTGGAAACAGTAGCGGTGGCGGTGGCAACGACAGAGGAGGTGGGGGTGGCGGTCGAGGGCCAGGGGGCGACAATCGCCAAATGTCCTCCGATGAAATTACGCAGCGACTTGCACGAACCGAAGATTTCCTCAAGAAACTCGATACCAATAGCAATGGCATGATCGACCCCAGCGAGGCTGCCGAAGGGCCGGCCAAGGGGATGTTGGACCGAATTTTCAGTCGCATTGGTAAAGAGCCCCATTACCCGATGGCCATCCGAGATATTATTCAGAGCTATGAAACCTACTACCGTGCCCAGGCAAGCGGGGGTGGAAGTCCGAGTCAAAGCGGTGGGCCGTCGGGGCAAAGTGGTCCGTCAGGGCCGGGTGGCCCGAGGGGGCCGGGTAGCTCGTCCTCGTCGAGTGCCGGCATGTCGCCGGCAGCCCCAAGCATGGGATTCGTAAGCCCTCCGTCGCTAACCGCCAATGCGACTAGTACACAATCGAGTAGATCGTCGGCATCACCGCCGGCCGCCTTTTCGACGCTGCCATCGGCTGCGACGGGCGAAGGTAAATCAACATCGTCCAGTTCAACATCGTCTAGCTCCTCCTCGTCGGCCGCTGGCGACGGAAGTTCCAGTACCAAGGCGGGATCGCGTAAGTCGATCCGCTTTTTGACGGCGCGGGAGCGGCTTCCCAAGGGCCTGCCCGATTGGTTCCTGGCGAAAGATGCCGATGGCGACGGCCAGATCACCATGGCGGAGTTCTCTCACAATTGGTCGCTCGAAACAGCGGCCGAATTCGCCAAGTACGATCTCAATCACGATGGCATCATCACCGCTGCCGAATGTTTGAAGGTTGAGAAGGGATCCAAGTAGACAAAGAAACGAATCGAGCCGCCGGAAAATGCTTCCGGCGGCTCGCTATCCGTTGTCGGTAAAGGCGTCTTGCTTTTACTGTCCGGGTGGCGTTCCACCAGGTCCGCCAGGTCCACCGCGACCGCCTGGCCCTCCGAAGCCACCGCGACCGCCGCCTTGCGGGAACTTGAAGGTCTTACCGCACATCTCGGTCCAGGCGATCATTTGCTCGTCGGTCAAGACGGCCAGAGTGTCCTTCTGGGCCTTGTCCATGCCATCGCGCATCTTCTGGAATGAGGCTCGCCGCTCTTCCTGAGACTGATTGGGATCGAATCCGCCCCCTGGGCCACCCTTGGGACGGGCGTCTTCCTGGATCTTCTTCATCTTCGCCTGCTGCTCATCGGTGATTTCGAGTTTCTTAATCACTTCCGGGCGGGACAAAGCCGCGCCGCCTTCGCGTTGCAATTGCAACTCCTTCAGCCTAGCGACTTGCTTCTCGTCGAGAATCTTTGCGACCTTTACGTCGACTTCCTTGGTAACGCCCTCAAATTTCGTTCGCATCTCGGCGAATTTCTTGTCTCGCTCTTCCTGGCTGAGATTCTGAATTTCCTGGAAATTGATCTGGCCGAACGTGGCCATCGCCTTCTCGCGAACGTCGGTCGCAATCGTTTCAATCTCCTTTTTCTGGCTATCGGTGATGTTCAATTCCTTTTGAACTTCAGGAATTATCAGAAGCATGGAACTCGAACCGCCACCCCCGCCACCGCGACCGAAGCCGCCGCCAAACGGTCCCTGGGCCGAAGCCGTCAGTGCAATCGAACTTAGAACCAGCACTACCCCAGCGCACAAAACGCTACGTCGCAACATGGTTTACCACCTTTCAAAGTTATCGATCCGCGCTCCGGAAAGCAGAATGCTTCCGGCGAACCGCGAACGAGCAAATATCACAATACCAGAGCCATTCTAACCGATAAAATCCCCATTGCCAGCCCTTGTCGTTGCCCATATTGTGGCATTCGCCGTATGAGGCCGGGACACTCCAGCCGGCGACTGGAACGAATCCGGCTCATAAGACCGTGGAGAATTGCGCCCGCCATGCCCGGTAATTCCGTGTCCGACTCGTGCCATTTTGGTTGTGTGAATGCGCGCTAAAAGAACTTGATGACGGCTCCCATCAACGAGCTGCCGGC
>JANXOJ010000419.1 GCA_025353625.1 Planctomycetota bacterium
AGGCTGCCGCCCGCCTTTCAACACCCATGCGATAAGTCCCCCGGTTCTGGGGCGGCTCCGATCCCATTCTTGCCTGCTATCCTTTGTAAAACCGCTCGATAATGCATAAATCATCGGCACGCGGTCCCGCAATGCGCTTTCACCGCCTCGACCGGCAATACTTGTTTTGGTAGAATAACTAAAGCCTCCGAGTGAGGGGCCTGTTCGGAATTTTGTGGCACGAGCTTCCAGCCCGTAGAGAGAAACGGCCAAGATGGCCGTGCCACTTTCGGTGACACAAAAACTCTTACAGCCTCCGATTGAGTACCGGAGTTGTCCGATGAAAAGCATTTGCCGACTGATTTCGCGCTACAACATCCAACCGCTTTTATGACCATTACACCCAACGAAGAATTTGCGATGCGCACTTCCCCTGGTGGCGGAAGTCGAGGACAATTTACCTCCGGTGTAATGAATCCAGCGATCGCTCGCCCCGAACTCCTCTCTCCTGCCGGCGATTTCGACTGCGCCCGCGCAGCGGTGGAGAATGGTGCCGATGCGGTATACTTCGGGCTTCGAGCGGGCTTGAACGCGCGATCCAAGGCGACGAATTTTTCTCTGGAAGAACTTCCGGAACTCATGGAGTTTCTGCACCTTCGCGGCGTGCGGGGCTTTGTTACGTTCAATACGCTGGTCTTCCCCAGCGAGCTTCACGTTCTGGAAAAGTGCGTCCGCGCGGCGGTTTCCGCCGGCGTGGATGCGGCCATCGTGCAAGATATGGGTGGTGCGCGATTGATCCGTGCCATCGCCCCCGACTGGCATCTGCACGCCTCGACGCAGATGTCGATCACCAGCGTCGAAGGCGTCGCCTTGGCCGAGAAGTTGGGCATCTGCCGCGTGGTCCTCGCGCGGGAGCTTTCCATCGATGATCTCCGCGCGATCCGGCCCAAAACTAAAGTCGAGCTTGAAGTCTTCGTCCACGGTGCCCTTTGCATGAGCTACTCGGGCCAGTGCAACGCCAGCTTCGGCATGGGCGGTCGCAGTGCCAACCGCGGCTCGTGTGCCCAGCAATGCCGCTTGCCCTACGAACTGGTCTGCGACGATGAAGTCCGCGACCTGCAAGACCGCAAGTATTTGCTCAGTCCCTCGGACCTTTCCGCGCTCGATCTCGTGCCCGATCTGATCGCCGCCGGCGTCAACTCGCTGAAGATCGAAGGCCGCATGAAGTCGCCGCAATACGTCGCCTCGGCCACGCGGCAGTATCGCACGGCCCTCGACGAGGGCATGGCCGGACGTCGCGCCGCGCCGCCGCCCGAGCAGCTTCTGGAATTGGAAAGCTCGTTCTCGCGCGGCCTTTCGCAGGGCTGGCTTGCCGGACGCAATCTGCAAATTGTTGAAGGCCGCAACTCGGCGAAGCGCGGCATCTACGCGGGCAAGGTGCTCGCCATCCACGGCGACCGCGTGGCCGTCGAACTGGCCTCCCCGGTGCGGCGCGGGGATGGCATCGCCTTCCCTTCGATCCTGGGCGAAGACCACGATCAGGGGGGCCGGGTCTACGAGATTTTTGATCGCAAGGAGTCGGTCAAGGAAATCGACGGCGGTAAAGTCGAACTGGCCTTCGCCCGCGATGCGTTGGAATTCGACCGCTTGAAGCCGGGCCAGGAGCTTTGGAAGACCGACGATCCACGCATCGATCGCTTGCTGCGCAAGACCTATTCCGGCGGTCGCGCACAACGCCGCGTCTCGTTGGATCTAGCGGTCGAGGCGGCCGTCGGATGCAAGCTTTCGGTTTCCGTGCAAACGACTACCGGCACGACGTTGCAGATCGAATCGGAGCAAGAGCTCGACGAGGCTCGGCGTCACCCGCTCACGGTCGAGGTGCTTCGCGAACAATTCGGCCGCTTGGGCACGAGCGTCTACGAGCTTCGCAACCTCGACGCCCGGATCGAAGGCCAGCCGATGGTTCCCTTGAGCATCCTCGGCCGACTGCGACATGAGATGATCCGACAACTCGACGCGGCGGCGGTCGAACTACCCAAGCTGCGACTGCTCGATCGCCCACAACTGACCCCGGTCGCCCGCGACCATGCGGGCACCGACGATCGCGTAAGCACCGCTGCGATCTGGCACGTACTGTGCCGCGAATTGAAACACGTGGAAGAGCTGCTCGCCCTGGGCGTGAAGAGTATTATTGGCGATTTCTCGGAACTGCATCGCTGCGCGCCGGCCGTGCGGATGGCCCACGAAAAGGGTGCCGTAATTTACCTGGCAACGCCGCGCATCCAGAAGCCGGGCGAGGAGAAGCACTTCGCTAAAATTGCCGAGGCCAAACCGGATGGGCTTTTGGTCCGCAACTTGGGCGGAGCAACTTTTTGCGCCGAGCGGCAGATTCCTTTTGTGGCCGATATGACGCTCAACGCCGTCAATCAATGGACCGTTGCTTGGCTGCACGAACTCGGTGCGCGGCGAGTGACGGCGGCCTACGATTCCGACCGGCAACGGCTGATCGAATTGGCCAAAGCGGCCCCCTGGGCGGAGTTGGAAGTGGTCGTCTATCAGAACATTCCGCTCTTCCACACGGAGCATTGCATTTTCGATACCGAAGTCGGCAACCGCCGCAACGAAGTGAATCTCACGCCCGAGGAGGAAGTTCGGCAGACGCAACGTCGCACGGCCCCATGCAGTTTTTCCTGCATGAAGCACGAAGTGCGTCTTCGCGACCGACTGGGCGTGGAGCATCCTTTGCAGTCCGATGCCGGTTGTCGCAACACGCTCTACCATGCCGATCCGCAAAACCTGCTCGACCACGTACCGGAGTTGCAGCGCAGCGGCGTGCGTCACTTTCGCATCGAACTGTTGGAATCGGTGCCGGTGAAACTGCTCCGCCGAATATTGGGCGAAGCATTGCCGTCGCAGTGAGTGCGATGGGTAACTGCAAGGATTATTTGCAAGGAATCAAGTGCGTCGAATCATCATCGTAGTAATCCTGGTAGGGGTCGCGGCCCTGATCGCGGCCGTTGGCTACTTCGGCTTCGGCTGGGGCCGCTCCTGGGGGCCTTCAACGGTCACGCAGACTGGCAGCGGTTTTGACGCCAAGGGCGAGGCGACGACTCTGCCCAAGGTTCTCGGTCTGGCCCGTCAGTCGATAGCCAAAATCGACAAGGAAGTCCACGACTATTCGGCGGTGCTGGTCCGCCGCGAGTTCGTGGGCGGCAAGCTGCCCGACAAACCGATCGTGATGTTCGTCAAAGTCCGCGAAAAGCCCTTTAGCGTTTACCTCTATTTTATGGAGCCCGACTTCCGTAAAGGCCGCGAGGTGATTTACGTCGAAGGCCGCAACGAAGGTAATTTGCAAGCCCATGAGCCGGGCATGTTGCGAAGAATCGGCACCCTTTCGCTCGATCCGAAAGGGATGGTTGCAATGAACGGCGAACGCTATCCAATCACGAACATCGGCGTCAAGCGGCTCTGCGAGCAACTGATCGAACGCGGCGAAGGGGCCTCCGATGCCAAGCAAGTCACCGTGCTGCGGTTCCCCCATTCCAGCCTCAACAAACGGCCCTGCACCGGCTTGCAAATCATCTATCCGGTCAACGACCCCATGCTGTGGGGCTACCTGGCCCGAGTACTTATGGACGATGAATATCAGTTTCCGACCCACATTGAAGTCTACGAATTACCCAAGGACCGCACGAAGCGGCCGCAATTGGTGGAAGAGTATACTTACTTGGATGTGAAGATCAATCGCGGCCTGGGCGATGGGGATTTTGATGTTAAGAACTCGAAGTATAATTTTCCCTAGCGATGATTCACCCCTTCGCGGATGGCAACGGACGCACCGCACGATTGCCGATGAATCGGCTTCTCATTCTGGACCCCCGTTGCGCCCTCACCGGGAAGATGATTGATGCGTTACGATGGGAACGTATCCCACTTCAAAGCCCTTGGGCGGCGTTACGAGCAGTGCCGAATCGAGTGCCACCAGCGTGCCGCGGCTGGGAGGCACCATGTAATCTCGATCGATCGACCAGTGTGCATGGATTTTCTCCACGAACGCCTGCAACGCGGCCTTTTTTTCACGGCTCCAGGCATATTGCTGCAAGGAAGGCTGATCGACAAAACGGTACCATGCGTACGTTACCCAAGAACCGTCGACCAGTTTAACGGTGAACGACCTCGATTTTGGGCCGGGCCGGCTCCAGGCCACGCTGTTCGGCGAAGTGTAGGGTGGTCCCTGCGGAGCCAACTCGAATTCCTGCGCTACCAAGTGCGTCTCCGCGGGCACGGTCGCAGCGGCGACGGCGACACTTTCCTTGCCGGTATTCTGGAAATACTGTGGGAATGTGCCTTTGGGGCTGATATTGCCGTCGAACCACTCCAAGCCCCATACCGTGTCTCCAAACACTTTCGTATCGAAGACGCGCTCGACCCCAACTATTTTCTTGCCGCCTTGATCGAAGCGCGTCGTTTGCGTCGTCAACTTGGATTTCCAGGCACCCTTCTCGTCAAATCGTCCGGAGCAAGCGGGGCCGCCCTTCCGCCATGCCTTAAAAGCGTCGTAAAGAGCCGCTTTGGAATAGTAGGTCACGTCTTGCACCAGCAGAGTTCTTTTCCGGGCGTTCACCGGGAACTGCAATTTCGGAATCTTTGTATACGTTGCACCGTGTGCGTCTTGGACGTGGAAACTCGGCACGGTGTTGATCTCCATCGCTCCGCCTCCCATTTCGCCGCAGCGGGCATCGAGTCCGCGTCCGTAAATGAACGGATAGTGGAACAATTTGCCGATCTTGCTCCAGGTCTCCGGGATGTAATATGCAATCGGCCCTTTGAAGTTGGCCGCGTTCAGAAAACAGGTCCAACTCTGGTCGCCGGTGGGCGGCTCGCCCGTCGTGGGATCGGTAAAGGGCAAGGCCATCCAGGTGTAGCCGAGGAACTGGCCGTTGGGAGTTCCTTGAAACGGCAGCGCATCGGGCGGGATCAACAGGCGGTTGCTCAGTTGGGCAATGCCCAGTCGATCGTCCGGCAGGGCTTCGTTGCTGTAGAAAAAGGACCAGCCCGGTGATCCGACCTCGTAGTCGTAGCATTGCGGCGTGGCGTTCATGCTGAACTTAGGAGGGCCGTATCGGAAATGGTTGCCGTTCCAGTAACCGAGGCCGCCTTCCACCGTTTGAAATACACTACTCCAGGTCGGCCCGCGTTCCCGCCAATTCCGGGCTTTCGTGCCGACAGGGGCCAGCGGCGTCGCCTTGTCGTCGGAATTGTCCGGCGTGATCCACGACCCGGCCAAGCCAATTTGAAAGTTGGCAAGCGGCTTATCGATCAACGGCCAAACGGCCGAGTAAAACCCCATGCCCGCACTGTATTCAGAACGTGCCGGCGGACGGGACGCATTGAAGCCAATGTACCCATGCAGCCCGTCGGAATGGCTGGTGATCTTGGCTTCCGCTTTCCTTGCGTCTTGCGTCCGGCCTTCTCGTCCGCCGCAAGTCCAGGACACAGCGGCAATCGTGGCGACCATCAGGATTCTGATTGTCATGTTTTTTATCTCGTTTAATGGATGAAGATCGGAATTCCAGGAATTCAAAGAGTATACCTCTTTGGACGTGTAGATCAACTGCGGGGCGACGAGAGCGCGAATCACCGTCCAGCGACGAGTAAGAATTTGCCCATCACTTCAATCCGCAAAATAGTTATCGAATTTCATTCCCGATCAAGTTTTCTGCCACCCGTTTCCGACACGCCTAAAAGTGGGCTACCCCCTTGCAGGGCAATCGCTTACGATATGCTCAGGTTTTCAAGAAGAAATCGTGCATGGTGGAATCGTGCAAGGTGCGTCTTGCACATTGCCTAACGACTACAGCCTTGCCCAATCCTCCACGGCCTAATGACCTCGACCAAACACTGGAACCAACTCAACCGCCGCGAACACGATGGCTCGTCCCACGACGATCCCACACGCCCGATGACTTCGACGGAATTGGAAAGTTCCTTGCGAGCGGTCGAGCCGGCGGTTCGATTGGCGTTGCCGCGATTGCTGCGGCGCGTTATTCGGGTGGACAATGCGCTTCCCGGCTTCGGATTTCGAGTGCCGCACGGGAAGAGCTACGTCCTTGCAGCGGATCGGTTGCTGAAGATTGCCGACCGGAGCGAATTAGGTCTTGCCGCCACGGATGTGCTGCCCGCAGAAGTTATTCTGCTGGAAAAGCCCCAGACGGAGATCATGGAAGAGACGCCTGGCGACGAGATGCGGCTCCGCTACTGGGAACTTCTGTTTCACGCACGCGTTCATGCGGCATATCATCGCTTGGCCGAGCAGGGCCGATTTAGCCTCGCGACATGTCGAGCGCGTATCGAGCGTTTGGGTATGCTGGAATTCGAGGAAATCAGCAACGTCCTACGGCAAGAGCGATTCCTTCTGCCGCCGTATGACGACGCATCGACCTACATCGAATTCGCAGCCGTCTACCTCGGTATCCGTTACTTCAAGCCTTACCTTACGGCCAGTTTTTTTCCGGGGCTTGCGTCGCTGCAATCGATCGATCGCATCGTGGCCGAAGACATTGACGCGGACGAACTGCTCCGCGCCACGCGCTTACCGCGAACGCCCGATCCGGAAATGTTGCGCGAGGCGGGTCGCGCGGCCGCCGAAGCCCTCGATGCCGATCCGAGCGCCACGTTTGCCGAACTTCGCCAGGGCGTTGCGCACCACGGCCAGCCCGATCATTGGGCCCGCGGCCGACAGCGCTCCGAAACGAATTACCAACTCTGGTCTGCCCGAGCCGAGAAGCAATCGAATCGCGGCAACTTTGCCGGCGCGGCGAGCCGGCGTGCGCGGGCCGAGTATTGGGCGCCGCGCGAACGCGCTGCCGAGGCGGCGACGGGCTTGCGTGAGGAGATTGACCGCCTCGTGTCGCGCTTGATGATAAGCCTCGGCACGCAAGCGCACGATCCAAGACGTTGGCGCGAATCGCTGCTTGCCCTGGCCCATCAGACGCCGCGCGGGCTGTGGACCATCGAAGCTCGACTGCTCCACGATTTGCAGCGAGTCTGCGTCGATCACGAACGTACTATTTCAACGGTGGATGTGATGCACTGGGTCTTGTCGCTCGGCCGACGGCCGATTCGCCGCGAGTTGCCCAACCAACGCGAGACGATGATGTCGCGGCACCTTCGCGGCGCGCAGCGGCGACTGCCGCGCGTGCGCATCTCGGATCGTCAGCGCCGGCAGCTTTCCGAAGTGCTGGGCGAGGCCACCGAAACGGCCGAAACGCGGCTCCGCACCAATCTTCGTCCCAAGATCGTGGCCGCGCTCGACGACGTCGGCCTCGTGCCGGCAAACCTGCCGGAAACGGTCTCCCGCAAGAAGCTGATCGAAGAGCTCTTGGACCGCATCGTCGATCGCGGCTTTCTCACCTTGGGCGAGGTCCGCGATGCAATCTCGCGGAACCAGCTCAAGGAGCCCGACTGTTCTTCGCCGGCCAGTTTTGTGCGCGGCGACGCGGCGTTGCGGACGAATGGCCGCTTGGCGGTAACTCTCGATGGCGTCTACGAACCGGCCGACTTCTATCTGCGCTGGATTTTGCGGTTCAGCCACCTCATGTTCGGCACGTCGCTCGGCCGCTTTCTCACGTTGTACCTCATCATCCCCTTCGGCGGCGCGTATGTGGCCCTCAAAGGCTCCGACCACCTCATCGAACTGATCGCGGGCGTCAAATCCGAGCTTGCACCGAGCCATTGGACCTGGGCCGACATGGTGCCCAATATCGCGATGGGCACTTTCCTGGTGATGGTGATTCACGTCGCCCGCTTCCGTCAATTGGTTTGGGAGTGCCTGAAGGTGTTCGGGCGAGCCGTGAAGTTCCTTCTAATCGATGCCCCGCAACGGTTCCTGGCGTTGCCGTGGGTCGCTGCGGTCGTGCAAAGTGCCGCGTCGCGGCTTGCGTTTCGCTACGTTATCAAGCCGCTCGTGCCGACGCTCGCCATTGCCGCGTTCGTGCCGCACAACGCCACCGCATGGCAACGTACCATCGGGTTGGCCAGCCTTTTTTTCGGACTCAATCTGGCAATCAACTCGCGTGCCGGGCGGAGCTTGGAGGAAATGTGTTTCGATGCCATCGGCGAAGGCTGGCTGCGCTTCGGCGTCCGACCGATGGTGGGACTCTTCTGGTTCATCGTCGATCTCTTCCGCCGACTGATGCAACTCCTCGAGCGGCTGCTTTACACCGTCGACGAATGGCTTCGATTTCGCAGCGGGCAAAGCGTCGCGATGCTGTGCATGAAGGCATCCTTGGGCGTCGGCTGGTTCTTCATCGCCTATTTTATTCGCTTTTGCGTGAACCTACTCATCGAACCGCAGTTGAATCCACTAAAACACGTTCCCTGGGTCTCCGTCTCGCATAAGATCATGGCACCAATTTGGTTTCAAATGGGCTTGCGGGAACATTTGGCACAATGGATGAGCCTGCTTTCGGCCGATGTCATGACGTTCGTCATCGTGACGGGCACGCCAGGCATTTTCGGCTTCCTGATTTGGGAATTGAAGGAAAACTGGCGGCTCTTTGCGGCCAATCGTCCCACGACGTTGCGGCCCGCACTCGTCGGCTCGCACGGAGAAACCGTACCGCGTCTGCTGCGACTGGGTTTTCATTCCGGCACGATTCCCAAGCGGTTCGCCAAGCTCCGCCGCGCCGAACGCAAGGCCCTGCAAGGCGGCGATCCCGGTCTCGTCCGCAAGCATCGCGAAATGCTGCACCACCTCGAAATCGACTTCCGGCGTTTCATCGAGCGGGAATTTCTCGCTTGGTTTGTCGAAAGCCCGGACTGGAAGCACGCGCCGCCGCAACTCGCTGAAATTCATCTCTCGACGAATCGCGTCGCCGTCGCCTTGCAATTGCCGAGCGTTGCCGGCGGCCCTTTGATGCTCACGTTTGCATTGTCCGAGGGCCGCTTGCAGGCCGATATTTCCGGCCCCATGTCGCTGGATGCCCTCTCGCCGACCGAGCAAAATGTGCTGAGCATGGCGACTCGGGGCCTTATGAAAATCAGCGCGATTGAGGATCCGTGCATTCCGAGCAACCTGCAATCCGCACCGGATATCGCTGCCTGTACGATCACATGGCAAAAATGGCTAGCCGCATGGAAAAGTGGCAACAATCCGGAAACGCCCTAAGCGATGGGTAAGCTTCTCGCCGCAATGCTCCATTTAAGCGGAATGGCGCTAGCCATCCGGTGACGGGTGAGACACCGGGGAAGATACCGGAAGGCTCGCGCCTTTCCGCTTACATGGTAGTTTAAGTGGCTGCGACTTGTATTCATCGCGATTTGGGAGATAATGGTAGTTTAGCTGTACGTCCAATTGGAACACCCAAATTTTCCCCTCTCTTGCTTTCGGAAGAGGGGGTTGTTTGATTCATGGATATCGAGTTTGACCCCTACCGCAAATGGCTTGGCATCCCCAAGTCCGACCAACCGGCGCACCATTATCGCCTGCTGGGGATCGAGCTATTTGAGGCGGATGGCGATGTGATCTCCAACGCGGCCGACGGGCGGATGGTGCAGGTCAAAAGCTATCAGTCGGGCAAGTATGCGGCCGAGTCGCAGCGGATTCTGAACGAGATCGCCACCGCCAAGATTTGTCTTTTGGACCGCCAGAAAAAAGTTGCCTACGATCAACAGCTTCAACAGCGGCTTGCACAACGCGCGGCAGCGGCGGTTCCAATCGCCGAGGCAGTCCGCGTGGAAGACCCGGCGGAGTTTGATTTCGCAGTTACCGCGACCTCGACAACTCGCCGCATTGCTGCAAAAACACCAAAGAAAAAGAGCCATCCCTGGCCCATCTATGCGGCGGTCGCCGGATTGGTTGCGCTGCTTGGCACCGGCGCGTTCCTACTCCTGCCGGGCGATGCGAAATCGGTGGCCGACACCTCGACGCTTTCGAGTAAATCGTCCGCTGCCGCGCTTTCATCGCCGACGGAAACAACGCCCGCCGTAAAACCAGAACCGAAGCCGCAACCCAAGCCGATTATTCCGCCACTGAAACTGGAACCCGTCGTCCCCAAGCCGCCGGTGAAACCGCCCAAGCCGAAGTTGGAATTGGAGGGCAATCCGAAGAGCGAAGAGATCAAGGTCAAGCCCGAAGATAAGTCTCCGCAAGTGGCTATGGCCGAACCGGTCGCCGAACCGAAAGCTGAACCGAAAGCTGAGCCGAAGGCCGATAAGCCCAAGCGGCCGGCGGTGCCCGACAAGACGAGCCAACAGGAAGCCGAGGCCAAGGTTCGGGAGATTTATAAGGAAGAGCTTACCGCAGCCAAGTCTGGCGAGGCTCGCGCGGCACTGTCGAAGAAACTTATCGAACAGGCTGCTGCCTCGAAGGACGACGCGGCGGCTCACTACGTCCTCTTGCGGATGGCGGGCGAGCAAGCCGTGATTGGCGGCGACGTTGCCCTGGCGATGGAAGTCATCGACCAGATGCAAGCCGCCTTCCAGATCGATGCGATGAGCATGAAGGCCGGCGTTTTGGGCGCGATCATGCGGCAGCCATCGGCGGACAAGACCACGAACGGCGCGGCCTATGAAATGGCGATGAAATTGGCCGACGAGGCTATTTCCCGCGATGATTTTGAGCTGGCCGCAAGCTTTATGAAGGCAGCCTCGGCAGCAGGGCGGAAGTCGCACGATATTGAGCAGAATCGGACCATTGCCGCCAAGACGCGGGAGATCGATCGTCTTAAGGGCAAGTTCGCGAACGTGCAAAAGGCTTTGGACGCCTTGGCCGGCGATGACTTGGACGGTGCCGCAAATCGCGTTATCGGCGAGTGGTACTGCTTCGCCAAGGGCGATTGGGACAAAGGGCTGCCAAAGCTGGCCAAAGGCGATCGGGCCGACTTAGCCGACGTCGCCAAACGCGATCTCGCAAAACCGACCGCCCCCAAGGAGCAGGCCGCCGTGGGAGATTCCTGGTGGTCGCTGGCCGAGAAGGAATCGCCCGCGTTAAAACCGACATTTGAAGCACGCGCCCGACATTGGTACGAAGAGGCCGTGCCGCAGCTTGCCGGGCTGGAAAAGGCCCGAGCCGAGAAGCGGCTCGAGCAAGCGGCTCCACAGGCGGCAACGCCCGAGCCGGCGGCTGCCGTTTCGCGCCGCGGTGCCGTCAAGAAGGGAAATGTCGCATTGGCCGTCAACGGCACGACGGCCACGTCGAACAAGCCCTGGCTGGCGCCGCCGACATATCTCTTTGATGGCGATTCGACGCATTACGACGGCGGCAAGGGCTTCACGTCCACACTTTGGCCGGCAGATTGGATCATCACCTTGGACAAAGCATATTCCTTGCAAACCATCCGCTTCAAGCTTTGGGATCTCGACAATCGCGCTTTTCGCTATCGCCTATGGACTTCCTCGGACGGCAAGAAGTTCGTCCCGGCCGTGGATCGCAGCCAGGGCGATTGGAAGAGTTGGCAAGAGATCAAGTTCCCCGCGCGGGCCGTTAAGTACGTGAAGTTGGAATGTCTTCATTGCAACGGCAACAACGATTTCGGCGTGATCGAATTTGAAGCTTATTGCTCCGCACCTTCCACGGCAAAATAGTTGCTATTGGCGGGGCTTCGCAAGCGCTCGACATCACCCCATAAGAAGCCATCACCGTCGCGTCCATAGCCACCATGTGATCGGCGTGAGAAACCGGGCACCCATCTGTGCGTAGATGTTGTGTACGTTGGTGTGATAGACGCTAAAGTTGGCCCAGCCGATCCGCGCACCGCGACGGGCATAGTCGACGCACGCTTTTTGATAGAGGTGCATCCCCGAAATGTTCGCATCGCGATGCAACATGGCCAAGACGAGGTTCAAGCCGCTCGTGCCCGGCTGCGAAATGAACCAACCTTGCAAGTTTCCATTGTGGAAAACCCGTAGGCACCAGTCGGGATGCGCGGCAATGATTTGTCGCGCCCAGGTCGCATAACGCTCATCGATCCGCGGCTTGGTCGAGCCGGGGATTTCATAGAAGCGTTCGTGTTCAAACGTACGAAACTCGCCCGCCTCAATCGAGAAGGGCCGTTCGCCAGCCGAATGGACCTCGAAAGCATCGAGGCTGGGCGTGGTGGGAATCTTCGTCAGCGCGATGCGGAAATCGATCCGCGTATCGGCCTGAAAGAAGCCCGCGTCAAAAAGCTTCATCGACTGGTAAACGCCCACCGTCGCGCTTTTGAACTCCACCCAGGCATATTGTTGCAGGGCCTTATGCCGCTCCTCGGGCGTCCACGAGAAGAACGCCGCATCGTCGATGATGCCGATCGGTTCGCCCCACCAGGCCGTATTGAAGGCATGTTCGTGTATGATTCCCGCGTTCAACGTGCCACCTCGCATACGGCTGCAATCACCGTATCGACCGCTTCGTCGCTCATATCCGGATAGAGCGGCAGCGTGAGCGTACTATCGCCGATCCGTTCGGCAATGGGAAAATCGCCCGGCTTGAAGCCAAATTTTTCCCGATAATAAGTCAAGAGGTGGATGGCGCGGTAATTGACGGCAACGCCGATGCCTCGGGTCTGCATGCCGACGAGGATTTCATCGCGCCGCGCCGGGGGAACCCAAATGGTGAACAAGTGCCGCGCGCTGGTCGCGCCGGGCGCAACGCGCGGAAATTGCACGTTCGCAAGCTTGCTGAACGCCTGCTCGTACCGCTGGGCGATGGCCTCGCGACGCTTCAATTGAGCGTCCAGACGCGGCAATTGCCCCAGGAGCATCGCGGATTGGATATCGTTCAGATTGGCTTTGAAGCCCAGTCCGATCATGTCCCAGTGCTGGTACGTGCCGGTGTAGCGGTCGGCCGCGCTCTTCGACATGCCGTGTTGCCGCAGCCAGCGGAGTTTGTCGTTGAGTGCCGAGTCGTTGGTCGAGATGGCACCCCCTTCGCCGCAGGTGAGGTTCTTCGTCGCATAAAAACTGAAGCTGCAAGTGTGCCCCAGGTTGCCCGGCCGCACACCATCGCGCACCGCCTCGGCGGCATGTGCCGCGTCTTCCAGGATGAACAGCTCGTGCTTCTTGCAAAGTGCATCGAGCTTGTGCATGTCGGCCATCAGACCGTACAGATGCACGGGCATGACCGCCTTCGTCCGCTTTGTGATGGCGGCTTCGATCCGATCGATATCGATATTGCCGGTCTCGGGCTCGACATCGACAAAGACCGGTTTGGCTCCGGCGTGCAGGATGGTGTTGGCGGTGGCGATGAAAGTCATCGGCGTGGTAATAACCTCGTCGCCGGGTCCGATTTCGAGGGCTTCCAGGCTCAAGAACAGCCCCGCCGTGCAACTCATGACGCCGACGACGTGCTTCACGCCCAAGTATTCCGCAAAGGCTCGCTCAAACATGGCCGTCTTGGGGCCCGTCGTAAGAAAGACGCTCCGCAGCACCTCGGCGACGGCGGAGATATCTTCCTCTTGCAAACAATGACGATAGAATTCGACTTTGGCCATTTAGAAAATCTTTCCGTCGAGGCAGACTTCGTTGAGTACCTTCTGGGCTTCCAGCAGATAGCGGTAAAATTCCACGGTGCGGGTCTGGATCACATCGTCCACGAGGCCCCGCTCCAGGGCTTGCTTGATCTCGACGATGCCCTCGTAAGGGCTCGTGACCGTCTTGTAGTCCAACGTGCGGCTGATCTTGGAGAATTCGACGTTGTAGGTCCGCTTGTCCGGATCGTCCGGCACGACGATCACGTCGGTATTGGGCACCACGTCGCGAACCATCTGAGCGACCTGGAAGACCTGGAAGTTTTGATCGTTCGAGCCGACGTTGAACGCCTCGCCGGCAACCTTTTCGCGCGGGGCCTCCATCACCGCTTGGAACGCGCGCGATACGTCGCGGACGTGGATCAAGGGCCGCCATTGCTTGCCGCCGCCGACGATATAAATCTTCCGGTTCTTGTAGGCGTGCAGCGTCATGATGTTGATCACCAGATCGAACCGCATCCGCCGCGACAGACCGTAGACCGTCGCGTTGCGCATCATCGTGACCGAAAAATTCTCGTCTTGCAGTTCTCGCAAGGCGGCCTCGGTGGCAATCTTCATGCGAGCATAGAGCGAAACGGGAGCCATTTCCGAGCTTTCGTCGAGCGACGAGGAACTGCCGTGCCCGTAAATGCTGCACGACGAAGAGTAAATATAACGCGGTACGCCGGCCGCTTTGGCCAGCTTGGCCGTGTGGCTCGATCCGCGAAAATTCACGTCCTCGGTGATCTTGGCATCCAGGTCGCAAGCTGGATCGTTGGAAATGCCCGCCAGGTCCATCACCGCGTCGATGCCCTTGAACAGATCCGGTTGGGCCCCGCGATTGTCGCCTTGCACGAGCGTCAGATTGCCGGTCTGTTCGAGATCCTTGAAAATGTTTTTGCCGAAAAAGAAGCGGTCGTAGAGGCGGACCGTATGGCCGGCTTTCAGCAAGACTTCCGCAAGGACGGAGCCGATATAGCCGCCGCCGCCGATCAGTAACACGTTTTGCATGGGGTTCCCTGGAATTAAAAAGGTCTCGGAGTGATTGAACTAGGTTATCGTACTCCCCTCTCCCGTAAGTGGGAGAGGGGCCGGGGGTGAGGGCAGCTTGGATTTGTTTTACCTACAAACATTTCATGGCGATTTACGAATCTCACTCTCCTCCGCATCGGCTCGATCGAGATCGTTGGCCAAGAGGTACATGGGCCGCCCCTGCGCCTCGGTGAAGACTTGTCCGACATATTGGCCGATCACGCCCAACGATAGCAACTGAATGCCGCCGAGGAACAAGATGGCCGTCATGAGCGAAGGCCAGCCGACTTCGCCGTATCCAAAGAACACTCGTCGGGCGATGACCAACGTGGCGAACAGGAACGACGACGCCGAAACGATCAAGCCGAAATAGACGACCATCCGCAAGGGGAAATCGCTAAACGCCAGAATCGAGGTGACCGCCAAGCGGATTTGCTTGCTGAGCGTATATTTCGTCTCGCCGGCAAATCGCTTGCCGTGCTGCACGGGGATGCCGACTTGCTTGAAGCCGGCCCAGCTTAGCAAGCCGACGATGAGACGGTTCGTTTCGCGACATTGCTTGACGGCATCGATCGTTCGGCGGCGGACCATGCGAAAGATGCCGCTGTTAGGCTCGAAGCCGCGCACGACGCGCTGCATCACCCACAGAAACATCGCCGAATTGATTCGCTTGATCAGTCCGTGCTGCTTGTTCATGCGGATGCCGAAGACAACGTCGTAGCCCTCTTCCAGTTTCGCGAACATCAACGGAATTTCTTCGGGTAAGTCCTGAAGGTCCGAATCCATCATCACGACCACTTCGCCGCGCACGGCGTCCATGCCGGCCGTCATGGCAATGTGGTGGCCGAAGTTTCTCGAGAACTGCAAGGCGCGAACGTGCGGATCGTTCTCGTAAAGCTCGGCGAGCAAGGCGAACGAACGGTCGCGGCTGCCGTCGTCGACAAAAACAAATTCGTAGCTCTTGCCCATCGATTCAAATACGGCCGTCAGCCGCTTGTACAGTTCCGCGATACCACTTTCTTCGTTGTAGATCGGCAAGATCACCGAAAAAAACGGATGCCGCGCATGGACGGTGTCCGGTCGCGCGACCGCCCCTAGCGATTGGCTTGACGATGATTCCATGCTCATGGTGGTTGATCGAAAGTCCCCGTGGCGGACGAGACGGGGAACTCGGCACGTTCGAGGGAAGTAAAATGCGTTTCGCGTGGGAAGAGAAGCTCTGAATCGGAACGTGGCTCGCCCGCGTGCCGGACCATAACTACCGTCAAGTATAATTTGTGCAAAATGTTTTGACAAGCAGATAGCGGTCTTTGCAGGGATGATTGCCACAGTCGGCACCTTTTTGATAACCTGTACGGCTTGTAGGGATTTTAGTGATTTCCGACGTGCGAATCTTCTTCAAACGCGGGAAGTAAGAGTACTAATCCTACGCGGATCGGTTGTGCGGATACCGATAGTAACGATGAGGCAATTTCGTCGGATCTTTCGCACGAATCTATCGCACGGAGGCGAGTCGTGAAGTCATTGTACGGTCAGTGCCCGCTCCTGGGAATGGCGGCGGTCTTACTCTTGCTTCCGTGCATGGGCCGCGGAGAGATGCTTTCGGGCGATCCGGAGCCCGGTGCCGACACGAGCATGTTCGACTCCCCGAGCAACGACGAGAAGCCGTGGACCGTGAGCTTGCTCTACGGCTACGAAACGTTTCGCGGCGTTGCCGATGGCGCTTGGCAGAACAACGGCCTGAACACCGGCTTCAATTTTGGCACGCGCCTCGGCCAGTTCAGCGATGCGACGGGCATTGGCTTCCAGATCGGCGGAACCATCGGCGTTTACGATTGGGTCGGCACGGACTACCGCATTCGCAATAACGATCAGGCCGAAACCCAGGGCTTTCTGACGATGGGCTTGTTCCGTAAGTCCAGCGACGAATGCCCTTGGAGTGCGGCGGTCGTGTTCGACTGGATGCTCAACGACAATTTCAGCGTTTTTGCCGCGACACCGACACTCAATCAATGGCGTTACTGTCTCGGCTACGACCTGAGCGAGACGAATGCCATCGGGGTCTGGGGTACCTTGCATGGGCAGAGTTCGACCCGCGAAGTGAACTATTTTGGACCGGTGACGTGGCAGGGTGTCAATCTGCTGAGCGCGTTCGCGCATCACAAGTGGGAGTTTGGGGCGGACACGACCGTTTGGGTGGGAGCCCCGCAAGGCGATCGACTGGCCGGCGGCGGCAGCCTGGGTGAGTTCTTGGCCGGGGCCTACGGCAACCTCCCGCTGAGCTCGCGTATGGGCCTCTACACGCTCGTGACTTATATGCGTCCCTCGGCCCACCCCGGGCCGGCGGCAGCGGCAGACGATGAATGGAGTTTTGCCGTGGGCTTGGCGATCTATCCGCGCGGCGACAGCCACACGGAAACGGTCGCCAACAAGGGCTGGGCGGCCATGCTGCCGGTGGCCAGCAACGGCACGTTCTTTGTCGATGCCAGCCAGAATTACTAAACGGTGCTTTTTTGACCTATGTTTACGATAGGAAAAACTTGCAGACCGCTTCCGTTTCCCAGCTTTTCGAGAATCCAATATGGCGAACCTAATTTGCCGCGATGCTTCCGCCCAACTGCCTTGCGTTGAACCACCCCGCGAGCGATTGGTGGCGGCCACCGAGATTCGACTCTCCGAAATCATTGCCGCGATGTCCGTGGCTTTGGATATCACCCAGGGGCAACCCCAAGGGCATTGCATGCGCGGTGCGCTGATCGGCATGCGACTTGCGGATGAGCTGAAGCTGCCGACGGTCGATCGCAGCGCGCTCTTCTATGCCTTGCTGCTGAAGGATCTCGGCTGTTCGAGCAACGCGGCCAAGATGTCCTACCTGTTCGGCGCGGACGATCGCTTGATGAAGCGCGATATGCGCTTGATCGATTGGACGAAAACCGGTGAAGGACTGCGCTATTGCTGGAATCATTGTGCAACCGGCAGCTCGGTCCTGGAGAAACTTCTTACGATGGCATCGGTCGCACGCAGCGGACCCGAGGGCGCGAGGAAGATATCCGAGGTTCGCTGCGAGCGCGGCGCGAACATCGCGCGAATGCTTCGCTTGCCGGAAATCGCCGCGCGCGCCATCTACGAGCTCGACGAGCATTGGAATGGCAAAGGGCATCCCTGCGGCCTCAAAGGCGAAGAGATTGCGCTGCCGGCTAGAATTTGCTGCCTATCGCAGACCGTCGAGGTCTTCTTCACGACCTACGGGCTTGAGGCGGCAATGGACGTAGCCCGTCAACGGCGCGGACAATGGTTCGACCCTCAATTGGTCGACGCGCTCACGTCGTTTCGGCATGAAACGGGATTCTGGGCGAAGCTTTATAGCAACGATCTACCCGCCGAAGTTAGCCGCTTTGAACCGGAAGATGCCGTGCTGACGGCCGACGAGGATTGCATCGACCGCGTTGCCGAGGCGTTCGCGCAGGTGGTGGATGCCAAGTCGCCGTGGACGTTTCAACATTCCACGCGGGTGGCCGAAATCACGGTCGGAATTGCCCAGCAGTTCGGCTGCACGGCGGAACTCCAACGCGATCTCCATCGCGCCGCCCTGTTGCACGATGTCGGCAAGTTGGGCGTATCCAACACGATCCTCGACAAGCCGGGCAAGCTTGACCAAACAGAATGGCTTGAAATGCGTGGACACGCCGCGCAGAGCGAAATCATTCTTGC
>JANXOJ010000433.1 GCA_025353625.1 Planctomycetota bacterium
TGACGCGCCCGACCGGCTTACGCACAAGAAAGCGTGTCCTGATCGATGTGCCGATTGCGCCTAAGAGGTTGGCCGTTGGAATCGCGAGCACGACCATTCCGGCTTGCCCGTTGGCATGCTACGTAAACAATCACGCATTCCCAAGAAAGAGAAGATCATGTCGAACTCCGCAAACAAATCTAAGAAACCAGGCGAGATTCCCACTGGAATCGTTGGACTGATTCTGACAGGCGTCTTTTGTATCGCCATCTTTGTAGCCCCGGGCGGTTTCGTTCCAGTAATGTTCGGCGGCATCGTGAGCGTGGTTGGCTTGGTCGTGTCGATCGTGGGTGCTGTCAGGGGGTCGGGACGCTGGGCAGGGGTGGCCGGAATTCTCATGTTCTTCGTCGGCTGGGGCTATAATACCTGGTTCATCGGTCGCCTGTGACCAAGTCCCATGGCTGCCACGTCCAATACTTCTGTCCAATACTTCTGCCCAATACTTCTGCCCAATACTCTGGCAATTGTTTTCAAAAGGGAACGGAAAACGTCATCACCGTGCGGTCCCGCAGAATCGGCGCGTCGATGTAGCGAGCGGATCATACGTATTGCTCCGTCGTCACCGTGGCACCATCGGCGGGTGAGGAAGGCACGCGCTGGCGCGTCTCCAAAACCTGCTGCCCTGTGTAGTAATAGTCGGACGTCACCGTTGTGGGGCAGGTTTTTAACCTGCCTCCATAACAGGTAGGTTGGAAACCTGCCCCACAATAGTGCTTAGCGTAACCATGCACCACATCGGTCAAGCGTGGATTAAAAACGGTTCCTGCTCACCTTTTCTCTGTCCCATTGCCCCAGTGCCACCACGAATTAAGGGGGACGACAAGACGACAAACTTCGTTCTGCCGCCAACGGAGTGGCTAGAAGAAATAACAAAGCTCGACTGGACTTGCACGGCGGATGGCGGTAATCTACGCCCCGCGGTTTGCCGGGCGTCGGCGGCCCGCTGTAGGGACGTGCCCGCCGGTGACTTTTCGTCACCCGGCCCCACTCTCCTCGGATGGGCGAGGGGAGTCACCTAGGCGGGATTTTTCAGTTGCAAGGAGGCGAAAAATGAACTTTTTCAATTGGATTCGCGATGGAGTGCGACAGGCTGTTTTGTATGGAGTCCACGACGCCGTGGGCGAATTGGGAAATCCGCACAGCGGCCAGGATATGAACGGTCGCATTCTACATCTGCTGCGGACGGCTCCCGAGCCGGATGAATCTCCCCGCCTGGATGGGCCATCGGGCACTACGGGCATTACCTCGGCAACGGCCAAGCGCAAACGGCTGGGGCGAACGCTGGGCGACATTCAGTCGTCGATGGAAGAGTCGGCCGTTTCCTGATTGTGAATGGTCTTGCAAAAGCGATGCCCTCTCCCGTTTACGGGCGAGGGGAGACTGAGGGCCCATTGCCATTGGGCCGAAGGGTATGCTAGTATGGATGAGTAAAGAGGGCACGATGTTGTCTGACTTTGCCGTCCTTTGGATATGGTTCAGTTCGGCGGTAGCCGCCGGTATCATAGGCTACTCACGGCAGGCGGGGCCTGCGGGAGTGGTGCTTGGTCTATTTCTTGGCCCGATTGGCGTAGTGGCGGCCTTCGCGCTCGATGGCCGCCCGTCGTGCCCGCACTGTGCCGGCAAGCTGCACGGTCGCGGTCAAATCTGCCAACATTGCCATCGCCCCATCCGCTGGGAAGATGTCGTCTCGGAGTCGTCGATTCTTCCTTTGCGGTGGCTCCGTTTTGGCAAGGAAACAGTGAACTGCCCCCACTGCAATGCGATGCTTGAAGAAGAAGCATCCGCGTGTCGACGCTGCGGAGGCAGTATCACCTGGGCAAAGGGGATGCCGCTGAAGGTTGCCCGGCACGATAGTCCCGAGGTGCCGCCGACGCGACCAACGGAGAAGCCGTGGACGCAATTTCGCGGGATGCGGTAGGCTTATTTGTCGAGTGCCTGCTTGAGATCGGCAATCAGGTCTTCGATGTTCTCGATGCCGCAGGAGAGCCGGATCATGTTGTCGGGGATGCCGAGCGATTGGCGGTTTTCGGGCGTGAATTCGTAGTAGCTCAAAATCAGCGGCTGCTCGATCAGCGATTCCACGCCGCCGAGGCTCGCCGCAATCTGCGGAATGCGGACGGCGTCGACGATGCGAGCCGTCTGCCGCCAATCGGCCTCCTTCACCGTGAACGTCACCACGCCGCCGCAACCGCGCATCGTCCTTTTGGCGATCTCGTAGTTGGGATGTCCCGGCAGGCCGGGGTAATAGACGCGGTCGATCCTTGGGTGCGAGGCTAAAAACTCGGCCATCGCCTGGCCGTTGGCATTGTGCCGCTGCATCCGAAGCTCGAGCGTTTTTAGCCCGCGAAGCAATAGATATTCCGCCTGCGGCGAGTTGGTCGTGCCGGCGTAGCCGCGGAACTTCCGCAGCGGCTCGATCTTGGCGGCGGCAGCAGAAATGGAACCGGCAAGCAAGTCGTTGTGTCCGGCCAAGTATTTTGTGCAGGAGTGGACGACGTAATCGATGCCGAACTCGATTGGCCGGACGTTGTAGGGCGTGGCCAGCGTGGCATCGACGGCCGTTTCAATGCCGTGCTTGCGGCCCAAAGCGGCGAACCGCTCCAGGTCGATGACGCTCAGGTGCGGGTTCGTTGGCGATTCGGTGAAGAGCAGCCGCGTGGCGGGAGTTATAGCGGCTTCCAACTGGTCAAAGTCGCCGGTCGCCACGATCTTGGTAGCAACTCCAAAGCGACTCAGCTCGTTTTCACAGAACTCGCGGCTGCGTTGATAGAACTCGTCGAAAATCACCAGTTCGTCGCCCGCACTGAGCTTGGCCAGGAGCAGGCCCGAGACGGCCGCCATGCCCGTCGCATAAAGCACCGCTGCTTCGGCACCGTCGAGAATGGCCAATTTGCGTTCGACCGTTTTCTCCGTTGGGTTTCCGTAGCGGGCATATTCCTCGCGCGGCTGCTTTTCGACGATGAAATCGATGAGGGACTGGGTATCGGAGAAGGCGTACGTCGAGGCGCAGAAAATCGGATCGGTCACCGCGCCACGAGGCTTGGGGGCCTGATCTTCGCCGGCATGCACTGAAAGAGTGGACCACTGCGACTTCGGGTTGGTGCGATGCGAGGGCGGTTGGGGAACGGTCATAAATTGCTTTCCTGGTTGATGTAGACCGTCGATCTTACATCAAACTAGGTAAAGCTAGCAAGGCCCCGGATTTATATCTCGTAGGACGGACCTATGAGGCCGTGCGACGCTTATTACCCCAAACGTAGGCACCAATCCCAATGCTTCCCAGGCCAAAGCAGACTGCCATGGATGACGGTTCCGGCACTGCGGAGGAAAGTTCGCCACTGATCGTAGCGTCCAACGGCGTGGTGCCGAAGTCGTAGCCGCCGAATACGGCAAAGTCGATCGTCTCGCCGGCGGATACTGGGGCGATGAAATTGAATGACCCCGAATCCACGCCACTCCATATCGGTAGCGTGCTTTGCGGTAGACCATTCACGAAAACACCGACTTGCATAATGCCGTGGTCTCCTGGAAAAAATTGCCCCTTTACGGTGACCACCGAAGATATGCCGCTGGGAGCGGTCCATCGCACGACGCACGCTTGGCCACCGGGGCCAGGATGGAGAGAAAGCTCGCTTTCTGGATTTCCGTAGATGAGGTTGTTGATATTCTTGCGAATCAAGGGGCAGTGGATAATATCCAAATCACCTCGCCAAAGTTTGCCCAAGCTTGCGGACGTGAGCGAGTCCGTATCGGCCTGAAAGCTATTTCCATTCACCCAGCCGTAAGACCAAGCACCGGTGGGATTCGTCTGGTTATCAAAATCGGCAACCGCGTTCCAAATCGAACCTTCGGCGCGACTGCCAACCAGCAAACTTGTTACTAGGCATAAAATTGCCGCCAGCCGCCCCATATTACAACCCTAACCTTAAAATGCAACTCAGTGTAGTCAATAGCCTTGCAATATCCTGTAGGCCGCAGAAAGCACAATCCTGACGTATAAAGAAAAAATTTGGCATTTCTGCCACTGCGTCCATTGTATCCCGGTGAAAGTCCGGGTGCCAACTGCCAAACTCCCAAACTCCCCAAATCGGGCTTTCCTTACTTGGCAAATTTGGTGACAATGGGCAACTAACACGTTTTGCCGGCCAGAAGTGCGAAAGCTGGCCGACCGTATTGCACCACCAAAATGGGGTGTTATTGCGGTGGTGATGGCGGGGGAGCGGGGCGCAGGACACGAAGCGATTAAATTCCAGGAGGGAGTAACATGTCGCACGAGCGAACGGATTGGCAGAAATCGGACGACTCCAACAACGAACGAGATGGCGAGCGGGCAAGCGAGGATTATCGCTCCAGCGACGAATCATCGAGCGATTCGGCATCGAGTCGGCACCGCCCGCGTCGACATCGCGAATTTCGCTCCGATCGCGAGGAACCGCATACGGATCGCGAGCCTCGCTTGAGCGAAGAGCGATCTCACGAACGCGGCCGCGAGCACGCGCACGAACACAATCGCGGCGTTGCGCGAACGCATGGCCACGAACACAATCGCGATGTCCCCAATCGCGACGTCGAAAGTGACCTGGATCGCGAAGAAGCGGCCGAACGGCACCGTCTGCACGAGCGAACCACTCGCACCGAACACCATCGTTCGACCGATCGCGCGAGTTCCGAGCACTTATCATCGTCGGATCGCGAGGAGCATCGTCACGACGAGCATCGTCACGACGAGAATCGCCGCGACGATCGTGCCGCGCAACGCACGGATCGCCACAGTTACGAAGACGCGCCTGCGGCTTCCTCCAGCGATGCCTCAAACCACGAACGGGAATCCCGCGACGCGCGAACCTATCGAGCCGAATCGGCCCATCGGCCCTATACGGCTTTTTCGCCGGCCGCGCAGGCTGGCAACAATGCCGGCGACAACAATTTCGGCGACAATGTCGGCAACAATTTCGGCTACGGGGCAGGCGGGGGGCAGACGGTCGCCACTCGGCTTTCAACGGCGACGGAGCCGTTGGCTGCCGGCTCGCCACTTCCCTTGGATCGCGACACCTTGCAACGGCGCATCCCCTTGGCCGACGAACGAAGCTTCGACCCCAGTGCCGATCCCAACGTTTTCCATCCGTTCGACGAACATCGCGCGATGCTCATTGGCACCTCGACTGCCTTGCTCGGCGCAATTGGCGTCATCGTCTATTTGATGCTGCATCTGGCGTCGCATAAAGATATCGCGCTAAAGGACGTCGGCTTGAATGTCCGGCAAACCAGCAAGCAACAAGACGAAGACCGTCTCGCCGAGTTAAAGCGGCAAGCCCAGCAGATCGATGCGATCGATGCCCAACGTACCCGCGAGGTCCAGGCCGCCAACGATCGGGCAGTGCAGAATCAACAATTGGCCCGAAAGCAGCAGGAGCTATACCTTGCCAGCCAGCGCGAATTGCAGCAGCAGCAAGAGGCCGAGCATTTGCGTGCGCAGCAGGATACGGTTCGGACGGAACAAGATCGCGGCAAGCAAGAAGACAATCAACGGCGGCTCTACGTCACCAAAATTCGATTGGCCAAGCAGGCGTGGGATCGCGGCGATACCAACGAAGTCTTGCAGCTTTTGGAGCCTTATCGCAACGATGAAGCCCGCAAGAACTTTGCTTGGAATTACCTTTGGCGCGCGGCGCGCAGCGGCGGCAGTAACACGCTTCGCGGCCACAGCGATGTCGTTCGCCAGACGGCCTTCACGCCCGACGGATCGCAGATTGTCACCTTTGGCGACGACGGTCAGTTGATGGTATGGGATGCAGCCGTGGGGAAGAAATTACAAACGGTGGCCCTGGAGCGAAACGTGCCCTCGCGGGGTTATGGCGTGGCGGTCGATGACCAGTTGGCGCGGCGTGCCAGCGGCTTGTTAATCTCGGCCGATGGCGGCTGGGCCGCCGCTTATGGCAAGAACCTCTATCTAGGATCGAACATCCGTCAGCCCGATCAGGTTCGGCCAATTGCCGATCACCAGTTTCCGATACTCTCCTTGGCCATGAGCCGCGACGGCAGGCGGATCGCCAGTGCCGATACGTCGGGCGACATTTTGGTTCGCGATGCGGTCGATGGCCGGGTGGTGCAGCGGCTCAAGGGCCAGCGTCCCCAGGCAATGGCCTTTTCCAGCGATGGCGGCGTGCTCTTCGCCGGAATGCAAAACGGCGGCGTCTTTGTGTGGGACGTCGGCAAAGGAAATCTCATAGGCACGCGAGCGTTCAATGACGGCATCAACTCAATGGCCACCAGCCCCGATGGCTCGGTCGTCGCGTTGGCAATGGGCGTGCGCGACGGCGTCGTGGTAATCTGGGAGCCGACCACGGGTCGCCTGCGCGGCGAATTGCGAGGGCATACCGATGAAGTCACCCGCGTTGTCTTCTCGCGCGACGGCAAATACTTACTGACCGCCAGCCGCGACAAGACGGTTTCGCTATGGTCGACCAGCGGCGGATTGCTGCGGACGTTCCGAGGCCATTTGGCCGACGTCGAAGCGGTCGCCTTCTCATCCGATGGTCAAAAAATAGCCTCCGCCGGCGACGATCAATCGGCCATTCTCTGGAACGTCGATGGCGGGCAGCCTTGCGATACGCTCACCGACACACCGATTGACGGCTGGGTTAGCGGGCTGGCCTTCACGCCCGATTGCAGTCAGGTCATCGGCACCGGCTCGTGCGAAGGGGCCGGCGATAGCTACGAAGCCTATCTCACCTCATGGAATCTGGCCGACGCGAATCGTCCGGGGCCGTTGCAGACATCGTCAAAAGCCGGCTCCGCGCTGGCCTTCTCGCCCGATGGCCGACAGATGGTCGTTGGCGAAAGCAGTTCGCTGGAAGCGGCGGTCAAATCGCGCGTGCGGCTTTGGAGCCTCGATCCGACTCGCGTTATCACCACCGTGCCCAAGCTGGTTGGCTACGTACATTCCGTTGCCTATTCGCCCGACGGCCGATTCTTAGCGGTTGCCACCGGCGATGCCGACGAGCGGACTCCCGGTTCCGTGCAAATTTTGGAAGCAGCGACGGGCACTTTGCGACAAACGCTGCCGGCGTTCAACGGCAAAGTCGAAGCGGCATTCACGGCCGACAGTCGGATGCTCGTCACCGTTGCCAGCAGTACCAAGCGGCCCGCCGAGATTCGTATGTGGCTCCCCGCGACCGGCGAACTGGCAGGCAAGATCGATAACGCTCGCGAGTTGGAGAACCTGACGACAACGGTTCTCTCGCCGGATGGTCGCTATCTGGTGACGGGCCACGGCGATCTCGCGAATCCGGGGGCGGCCGATAAGGCCAAGATCAAGATTTGGGACATGGCTCGGCAGGCCGTGATTGCCCAGTTCCCGGCGGCCCATCCGGCAGCAGTCACGCGCTTGGCCTTTTCGCGACGCGGCGTGTTGATGGCCTCGGGCGACATGGCTGGCAACGTCCGCATCTGGGACTTTGCCACGCAAAAGTTGCTGCCGAAACAGATTGCACAACAGAGCAAGGCAATCGTGAACCTCACGTTCGACCGTCTGGGGGAAAAACTTGCCGTGGCCGCCGACGAGAAGGCCGTCCGCGTCTGGCATATCGATACCGCGCGGCAGTTGGCGATCCTCGAACTATCGTTGGGAGCGGCGAACGTCGTACGCTATACGCAAGACGGAAAACTGCTCGCCGCCACGACCGCAGCCGGTGGGCTCTTCCTTTGGGATTCCGAATCCTATCGCCCGCGTGCCATCCTTCGCGGTGAAGGCAACCCGGCGGGTCAACAGGGCCACGGCGGCGTGATTACCTGTGCAGCCCCGCTGCTAACGGACAAGTTGCTCACCGGCAGCACGGATAAGACGGTGAAAATTTGGGATCTCAAGACCCGCAAGGTCGTTGCCACGGCATTCAGCTTCAATCAGGCCGTCTCCTGCATGGCGACCTCGCCGGACGGCAAAACGCTCGCCGTTGGCACGGGCAAGTATCGCTCGAAGTTTGAGACCGGCGAGCTCGTACTTTGCGATTTAACCGGAACCAAGCAGCCAAAATCGGTCAGCCAGGGGATTACCGTGTCGAGCGTCGCCTTTGCTCCCGGCGGAAACGCACTTGCCGTTTGCAGCCTGTCGCCTGCTGTCGGGCAGCCCTCGCGCGCCGTGAGCGTGATCGACCTGACGAGCGGCCGGGCGACGCCGATCAATAGCCAAATGGGCCAATGCGTGGCCTTCTCGCCCGATGGCCGCTGGTTGGCCGTGGGGTGTACTAGCGGACAGATCGATCTTTGGCCTCTCGATCCGTCGGTGGGGACCAAGCCGTTCGCCTTGCAGAAGCACCGGGGCATGGTCTGGACGTTGGCCTTCTCGCCCGACGGAAAAACGCTCGCTTCCGGCGCGGCCGACAACAACGTAATCGTTTGGGACACTGCGACGGGCGAAGATTTGCTAACGCTCAAGCACAACGGCATCGTCGAGGCCCTGCGGTTCTCGCCCGATGGCCGCGTGCTGGCTACCTCGGACCATGAGCCTTCACGCGGCACAATCTGCTTATGGCGTGCGCCGGCGGACGACGACAATCCGCGCCGCGATGGTCGTCTCGATAGTCGTCTCGATGCCGGGCCGGTACTCTCGCAAGGAAATGCCTCCTTCGACAATGCCACCACACTGCGGTCGAACTTCCCCACCGCGACGCCCGTTTCGACGCCCGTCCTACAGGATCGCCGTTCGCTCGATCCCGTCGCTCCGTCGCCATCGGGCTACTCGCGGCCAGTCGACGATCGGGCCATCCCCTTGCAGCCGAGTGGAAATCGTCCGCTGGACGGTAGGCCGTTGGACAATCGAGCCGGCCTCGATCCTTCGGTACCGCTGCGCCCGGCAACGTTGCCGGCGAACGATTATCGTCCGACCGGCGACCCGCGTGCCAACGCCAACCCGGCGGGGTCCGGCAGCGGCTACGCTCAGCCTTACGACGACCGTTCGTCGGTCGATTCGCGTTATTCGACCGATACCAATTCAGCACCGCCTTCGTTTGGTCCCAACGGCAACGGAAGCAGCAACGCCGGTGGCAACGTTTTGCGTCGTCCCGATTCGTCCGATCCATCCAGTCGCGGCTCTCGATCCGACGGTTCCAGCCGAAGTCGCTCTGGTTTCTGAGAAACCAGCAACTCCATGGCAGGGGCCTCCGACGATTCATCGCGCGGATCGAGATGACAACTCGGATAACCTGCTCGGCCCGCACTTGCCTCTGCTTCGCTTGTCTGCGAAAATAGACGTGTTCCGTGCCATACGCCCTTAGAAGAGCCGTTCCGTGAGCCAGACCGATCCTGAGCGTGGCCCGCCGCGAGAGGTTCCCCGCGATTCCTGGGGCGTGTTGCAACGCGTCTACGGCGTGCGACATTCGTTGCTCTGGCCGGGGCAATTCGCCATGGCCGATATTCTGAAATTCATGACGATCTGGGCACTTTTTCTCAGCACCGTCGCCGTGATTTTCAAGATCGCTCCCGTCGTTCGCCTCTGGGATAGGTTTGCGGCCTATTTTCTTGCCTTGCTGCACCGGCTTTTTTAAGTGAATGTTTTGGGAAGAAGGTTCTCGACCGCCAATGCTTTTCGGATTATTGCAAAACGTCTCGACCGACATCGTGGCGTGGGTTGGGTTCGGCCTGCTCGTCTTCCTTCTTGTGACGGGCGATTTGCTCCTGCTCCATCGAAAGGAACGCGACCCTTCCCTTGCGGAATCGGCAATCACGGTTGCACTGTGGTGCGCCCTCGCGGTGGCCTTTGGAGGGTTGGTTTGGTGGTGGAAGGGGTCCACGTCCGCCTTGCAATTCTGCACCGGCTACGTCGTCGAGTGGTCGATGTCGCTCGATAACGTTTTTGTCTTCGCCATCGTTTTCCGATACTTTCAGGTGCCCAAACGTTCGCAGTACCGCGTCCTCTTCTGGGGCATCATGGGTGCCATCGTCATGCGTCTGGCCTTCATCCTGGCCGGCGCAGCTCTGATTGCCCGCTTTCATTTCGTCTTGCCCCTCTTCGGGCTTTTCTTGATTTACTCCGCCTTTCAACTTGCCCGGCACTCGGGCGAGCCCAAAGACCCGCGCCAAAGCCTCGTCTTCCGCTTGGCGCGGCGGTGGCTACCGTTGAGCAAAGACCCGGCGGGCGTACTGTCCGACGACGATATCGATTTGCCGCCCGTCTATGGCAGCCGTTTCTTCCAGCGGCAGGAGGGCCGGCTTTGCGTCACGCCGCTGTTTCTGGTCCTCTTGGTCATCGAGAGTAGCGACGTACTCTTTGCAGTCGATAGCGTGCCCGCCATTTTCGGCATCACTCGCGATCCGTTCATCGTTTTTACTTCCAACATCTTCGCCATTCTCGGACTTCGTGCGCTCTATTTCCTGCTGGCCGGCGTGATGGACATGTTTCGATATCTACATTATGGCTTGGCGGCCGTGCTGGGATTCGTGGGCGTGAAGATGGTGGCCGAAGCATGGTGGCCGCACGCCGAAGGAAGCGAATTGGTCCCATCCTGGGCTTCGCTACTGGTCATTGCCGCGATAATTGGTGCCACGATCTTCATATCGATGGTTACCGGCCCCCAAAGAGACCCCCACTCCCCCACAGATGATTCCCCGGCAAAGGAAGCCTAGGACGCAGCAAAGAAGCAAATCCGATTGGGATCAATTTCAAGTATCCAGGTCGCAGTATCCAGGTCGCACCGCATCCCGGCAGCACTGCCGCGTAATCGCGACACTTGCGCTCCAATTGATTCTGTCGGATGTCACAGAGAATTGTTGTATTCAACGCATTCTACCTACCCTGCCAAGCGTTGCATTTCGGACGTATCTCGGAATCGAATCTCTTGCGATTGGCACTTTGAATCTAAGCCATTATCTACAAACAGCTTACGATCCTGCGGTCGGGGGCGACCGGCGAATTGCAAGGGAGGCGTCGAGCGTTTCTCCGGCAGATTGGCGCAGGCTTTGCATTTAATCATTTCCCATACGACACGCGAAAGAAAACCCCAATCGCCAACAAAGGAACGTTGACGACACGTGCCGCAAAAGTAGAATTCGCCAAGAAAGGCAGATACCATGAACGCTTGCAAAACCCTGTTCGCCTTGATCGCTTCGACAACTTTTTCCGTAACGACCGCATTGGCCCAGGACTGGACCACGGCAGAAACCTACAAGCAATTCGGCGGCACGATCACCACGACGACCGTGACCACCTATGCCCCCAACTACCAACCGGCCAACTACCAACCGGCCAACTATGGAACCGCCCCGGCCATCGAACCGGCCTATACACCCGCCCCGCAGCCGCAACAGCAACAGCAACCGCAACCGATCGTGCTGCAAGCGAACTACACGCAGCCTGGGTATACCCAGCCAACCTATAGCCCGGCGGCGTACGTCCAACCGACGTACGCGCAGGCTGCTTACCCGCAGCCGACCTATACCCAAGCCGCCTACGGCCAGCCGGACTATCGCCAAGCGTACTATACCCAGGCTGCTTACGTTCAACCCGTCCAGTATCGTTCGACCTATTATCCGGTGTCGTACGTCCAACCAGCCTACTATGCCCCGGCTGCCTACGTGGCCCGCCCGGTCTATGCAAACTACAACGTGTCGTACTACCGTCCCGTTGCGGCCAACTACGCTCCGACCTATGCGGCCAGCCCAGTGACTTGCGAACTGCCAGCACCGCAGCCGGTCGCAACCACGGTGCCGAGCGGCCCGAAGGTCTGGGTGCATGAGAAAGTTTACGTCCAAGGCCAGCCGCTGCGAAACCTGTTGACTGCGATTACACCTTGATGAGACTGCCGAGCAAGTAGCTTCAACGCAGCGTTAAATGCCGAACGCCACCGCGAGCCCTCCCTCTCGCGGTGGCGTTATTTCTTGGATTGGACACGGTCCGATAGGACGCAACGAAATTCGACTTCCAAGTTGTTTGCCAACACTTCTTCAAAAACCGATCCTGCGCACGGGAGGCTGCGGCAAGAAAGCGAGTGACGTTGAATTAAGGAATACCCCAACGAGCGGTTGCCGCAGTATAGGACGCGCCGACCCGTCAGCCTCTCGCGGCTGGCGTAGGTTGAATCGGCTTGAGATGTCGATCGTAGGTTGCCCTGGCGATACCCAATCCGGAGCACGCGGCGGCCGTTCCTAATTGCGGAGCGATTTCTTGGATGGCGTTCATGGCGTCCTCTCGTTGCTGTCGGTTGGCGGCAGTTGAATGCCCAAGATTTCCGAGAGTTTGTCTTGGACTTCGGCAATCGTTTCGGCGATCGTTTCGGCCTGCCGCAGCCTGGCCTCGAGCCGTTGGTTGTGTCGCTTGAGCTGCTCGTTTTCGGCGGCCGGGTCGGGGAAGACTTGCTGGACGACGACACCTGGGCCTGGGTCGCCGGCCTTGTTCTGCTAGCATCCTTGATTTCCTCTTAGCTCAAAAACCTCCTGCCCTCTACAATAATATCGAGGAGGCAGGTGTCTCAAGCATTATTGGCACAGAGGGGCGGGCAAAAAAGAATCAGGTTCGGACGGCCTCTCACTCCGCATACCCATGCGGATGCCCCTTAAACCAGTTCCAGGCCGTGCCCACGATGGTATCGATTTCCGTATACTTCGCCTTCCAGCCAAGCTCGTCGAAAATCTTTTGCGCGTTGGCATAGAGCATGGCCGGGTCGCCCGGGCGGCGGGGGCCGTATTCGACGTTGACCTTCATGCCGGTCACGCGCTCGGCGGAATCGATCACCTCTTTGACCGAATAGCCTTTGCCGATGCCCAAGTTGTAGAACCGCGCGTCGCCCGGCGTCAGTGCGTTCATGGCGACCATGTGCGCCTCGCAGAGGTCTTCCACGTGAACGTAGTCGCGAATGCAGGTGCCGTCGGGCGTGGGATAGTCGGTGCCAAAGACGACGACCTTCTCGCGTTGTCCAAGCAATTGCTGCAAGATGACCGGGATGAGATGCGTCTCGGGATGGTGGTCCTCGCCGATGCTGCCGTCGGATGCGGTGCCGGCCACGTTGAAGTATCGTGGGGCCACAAACGCGAACGCCGGGTTCGCGGCCGAATAGTCGCGCAGAACCCGCTCGACGCACCACTTCGACCAACCGTAGGGACTGATCGGCGATTGCCCCATCGTCTCGACGATCGGCACGCCTTCCGGTTCGCCGTAGGTGGCGCAGGTGGAACTGAAGACCAGCCGCTCGACGCCGGCCGTCTTCATGGCCTTCAACAGGCTGATCGTACCGGCCGTGTTGTTGTCGTAGTAGGCTAGCGGGTCGGTCACCGATTCACCGACGTAGGCCAGGGCCGCGAAGTGCATGACGCACTCGACTTCATAGCGTTCCAGCAAATCAACGAGCTGCCGGGTTTCGGCAAGATCGGTCTGGTGGAAAGCCACCTTGGGGTGAACCGCCTGGCGATGGCCTCGATAGAGATTGTCGATGGCGACAACGCGATGCCCGGCCTCGAAAAGCATCTTGACTGCGTGCGATCCAATATACCCGGCCCCACCGGCGACCATTACATTCATGCTCAAATCTCCTTGGGGACGCTGCCGTCCCGGCTGTCAATCCTCGTTGCGAAGACGTTCATTTCACAGTAAAATGGGGTCATCTGTCAACCCGTTTCCGATAAATCGCGGCAAGATCCCAGGATTGAAATTCATGAAATGCTTGATAACGGGGTCGGCGGGACAATTGGGAGCCGAACTTTGCCGCTTGCTCGGCTCGGAAGCAATCGGCATCGACGTCGATACCATCGATTTGACCAATCGGGCGATGGTACACGATGTGCTCGTCAAAATGGCCCCCCAGGCCATCATCAACTGTGCCGCTTATACCCAGGTCGATAACGCCGAAGATCGCATCGATCGCTGTCGCGCCGTCAATGCGGGGGCCGTCGCCTCGCTCGTTGAGGTCTGCCGACTGCTCGATTGCCCACTCGTGCAAATCAGCACGGATTATGTTTTTACGGGCAATCCCCCGGCCGCACAACCGCGTCTTGAAGGCGACAAACCAATTCCGCGCGGCGTCTATGCTATTACAAAATTCGAGGGCGAAAAAGCGGCAGCGACCTGGTCGAAACACTTGATTGTCCGGACGTGCGGGCTTTATGCGCGACCGTCGCATGCGTCCGCGAAGAATTTCGTGAAGACGATTCTTCGCTTGGCTCGTTCGCAGACGGGGCTTCGCGTGGTCGACGACCAATGGTGTACGCCGAGCTACGTACCGGACGTGGCCCAGGGGATCGCGTTCCTCTTGAAGCATTGCACTTCGCGCGGTGTCGGCTGGGGAACCTACCATGTAACGAATCGCGGTGAAACGACTTGGTGCCGCATGGCGCGCGAGATCGTTCGGTTCGCCGGATTGGACACCACGGTGGAAGCGATTACAACGGCCGAGTATCCGCTGCCCGCGCCGCGGCCGCCTTATAGCGTACTCGACACGACGGCCTACCATCGCCTAGATGGCCCGCCGATGCCGCCATGGCAAGACGCCCTTGCCGCATATTGTGAAGAATTGCGAGAGGTTGAGAAAGCGTAAGCTTCCGCTATTCCCCTCTCCGGCAAACCGGAGAGGGGCAAGGGATGAGGGCAATCGGGTTCTGTCGGAAGCATCAATGCTCTTACACCAACGATCAAATTTACGTTGAACAGACCGGAAACCGATCATGCCTAACGCCCCCAAAGTCGCACTGGTAACCGGCAGCGGTAAACGCCGCGTTGGCAATGCCATTGCCTTGGCTCTGGCTGCTCGTGGGTGCAGGATTGCGTTGCATTACAACACCTCCCAGGATGAAGCACGGAAGACTCTCGCACAACTGCAAAGTCAGGGAACCGACGCAGCGGTCTTTGCCGGTGACATAAGCGATGAAGCGGTCGTGCAGCGGATTTTTCAAGAAGTGATAGAACGTTTTGGTCGGCTCGATGCACTCGTCACCGCGGCGGCCGTTTGGAACCCGCAGCCGCTGGAAGAAGTCACTGCCGCCGATGTACGGCGTCAGTTTGAAATCAACACGCTCGGCACGTTTCTATGTTGCCAACAAGCTGGGCGGATCATGGCAGCCCAACCGGAAGGCGGGGCCATCGTGACCCTTGGCGACTGGGCCACCTCACGGCCCTACGCCGGTTACGCATCCTACTTCATCAGCAAGGGTTCGATCCCGACGATGACCCGCATGTTGGCCGTGGAACTGGCCCAACGTAACCCGCGAGTGCGCGTGAACTGCATCCTCCCCGGCCCAGTGATGGTGCCCGAAAATCTTTCGCAGCCAGAGGTCGCCGGAGCGGTGGCCGGCACGCTGCTGAAGCGGCCCGGCTCGCCGGAAAACGTAGCCCAGGCGGCAGTGTTCCTCATCGAGAATGACTATGTGACTGGCGTTTGCTTGCCGGTCGATGGGGGCAGGACAATTGCCTAGCCCCGCGTCTTCAACGGATGAATCCGCGCGATGAAATCGCAGCCGATCAGGTAACGGGTCGTGGTGTCTTGCGTTACGCGGGCCACGCGCATCACTCGGGCGGTGAAATGCCGCAGCGTGGGAGAACGCCCCAAGGCGGCCACGATGACCTCAAACGTGGGAAGCTCGTCCATGAAGAATGAAAAGCCGCAGGCTGAGATATCGCAGAAATCAACGTCAAAAAACTCGCGCGGCGACGGCATATCTTGGCCGTTCATCACGGCAATGGCTTGGCGAAAGCGGTAGGCCCGACGTCGGCTGCGACGCTGTTGTATGCCCGCGCCATCGAAAGAAGCGTTCTGAAAGGCCATTTCAAGTTCGTCAACGTCCTCCTCGAACTGCGCGAGACCCGGCGTAGTCTTGTCACCTGGAATGGCTGTCGGCACTACGGCGGAATGGTCGTATTCGAGCCGCTCCGATAAACTGCTGAGTGTGGCCGATGTTGCGTCGGCAAACGACCTCATACGTTGCAACTCGGCCTTGATGGTCGTTTGCAGCGTTCGATCTCGGCCCGTCATGAGGATTGTCTGGACCCGTCCGGTCGAAAGCACCTTGAGCGACCAGGAGACTCGCTTTCGCGAACCGTCGCGAGCGATGATCTCGCCATCGAACTCGCTGGGAATCTGGCTGCCGCGCGAACTTTGAAAAATAATTTTCACCAATTCGGCCTCGCTGGGCGCGACCATCGCCTTCCAAAAAGGTTGATCGCGCACGTCGTTCAATTGAAACTTGGTCATTTCCTCGCAGGCTCGGTTCATATCGACGACGCGGCCATCCATATCGAGCGTCATAACCATCGTATCGACCATGCCCAGCAGGCTCGATTTGATTTCGCGGACTTCGTCGAGCGTCTGCTCGGCTTTGATGCGAGCAATGGATGCGCTGAGCAGGTGAGCAATTGTTTCGGCAAAGCCGATTTCATCGACCGTAAATTCCCGGGGTGTTTCGGAATAGACGCCCAAGGCTCCAAACGGCTTGCCGTTGACGTGCAAGGGGATTACCAGTGCGGCGGCAATGTTTTGCCGCAGGAGAAAGGGGTCGCGGAAGCGCGATTCCATCCGCAAGTCTCCGCAATACGTAAGGTTTCCCGTCCGCAGGGAATAGGCCGCAAGGGAAGTCGCATCACTGAGGGGGCAGCGGTTGATTTGCGGATCGACGGTGCGGCCGTCGGCATCGCGCGTCGTCAACGACATGAGCAGCGTTTCGCCTTCGACTTCGCCCATGCCGCCTCGGTCCGCACTCAGGATTTCGCAAATCAAGGCGACGGCATCTTGCATCAGTACGGGCAGCGGCGGTTGGGCATTCGTGCGCCGACCAAATGCCAGCAAGGCATTTTGCTGCAAGGAGCGCTGCTCCAATTGGTCGAGCTCAGGGCTGGCGACTTGCATTTTCAGTTCAAATCCAATGGCGATTTTAGGTAAGGCTTTCGACCCGTCTGGAAATAGTAGGATATTTTCCAACGACTGCGAAAAGTTCGCACCGCGACCGCGATTTAGCGGAAATTCGTACCCATTGTAGGGATTGTCAGATAGGGAGCGGCACTTCCTCGGTTCACCGCGAGCCTATAACGGATCGAGTATCTTGAACGAACCGAAAAAACGCTCGCGATTCTCGCGCGTTATTTCATCGTTGGTGAACTGACAGGCCAACTGATAGATGCGCCGTCCGACAAGTACGGAAATACCGTCGATCGTGAAGTTCCTTTTGGGATCGTGCATTTTGAAACGAATGCCGGGATGCCCGAAAACTTGGATCGGCTGCCGTCCTAGCAATTGCACGTGGGCGGCATCAACTTTGACGCGGAGATCATCGATCATGACGTTCTCGGGGATGGCTTTCAAGACCGTATCCGGCAGGTCGCGGTAAGTCAGTAGTAAACCCAATTCGACGACGGAGGTCCGATATCGGTATTCGGTAACGAGGCCGTCGCCGTAGCGGGTTTCAACGCTGGAGCTAGCATATTCCTTGGGATTCAGAGGCTCTTGCGGAAAGGTCACGCTAAAGCGGCCTTCGGTCGATTTGATCTCGCTCCAATTCAACGTGACGGGGCGGTTGATCACAAGACACTGGCGGTACATTTGCCAGGCAGCCATTAGGCAGAGAAAGGGGCCGGCAAACTTGGCAATTCGACGGAACACGGCAAGCACTCGATCGCTGTCCTCGCCTTCACCCTTGCCGCCCAGACGCGGGCTCAGATAGCCGACGTAGATCAACCAAGTGCCGGCCAATAGGCTAACGCCCGAATCGAGAAGTATTGCGATAAGACGGCCGTTCATTGTCGCGCACCAGAATTGGCGAATCCAAGGATTCTTTCATTATACCCCGACACGGCTGGAAGGGTATCGATACGTGCCGGATACAATGTATCTATCACTCTCCGAGTGCCGTTGCTGAAATTGTGGCGCGTGCTGGAAACGTTACTTCCGCAGCCACTTATCGACCGCGGCAGCCATAATGCGACCCTGATTGATGGCGTGAACCACGAGCGATGCGCCGCGCACGGTGTCGCCGGCGGCAAAAACGCCGGAGATGTTCGACATCCAATTGTCGACGACGACATTGCCGCGAACATCGATCTTGACGTCGAGTTCTTCCAGCAGACCACTTCGTACGACGTGCAGAAAGCCCATCGCGATGAGTACGAGATCGGCAGGAAGAATGAACTCGGACTCGGGGATTTCCTTCATCTCCCACCCCTTGGGGCCGGGGAGCCAGTTGACCTCGACGCCGAATAGCTCGCGAACGCGGCCATCCTCGGCACGAAGCTCCTTGGTCAGCACGCTCCAGCGGCGTTCGCAGCCTTCTTCCTGCGACGAAGAGGTTCGCATGATGCGCGGCCAATGCGGCCACGGCGTCTCGTCGTTGGTTTCGTCCGGCGGCTTGGGGAGGATTTCCAACTGCGTGACCGATATCGCACCCTGACGGATTGAAGTGCCCACGCAGTCGCTCCCCGTATCGCCGCCGCCGACCACGATGACGTGTCGGCCCTTGGCCGTGATGACCGGCCCCTTGCCGCTGGGCTGATCGTCGCCTGCCACGCGGCGGTTTTGCTGGGCAAGAAAATCCATCGCCAAGTGGACGCCGCCATGTTCCGAGCCGGTGACGCTCAACGGACGCGGCTGGCCCGCGCCCATGCACAAACAGACGGCATCAAACTGACTGCGAAGTTCGGACGCAGTAATATCGCGGCCCACATCAACGCCTGCCTGAAAGCGGACACCCTCCAGCGACATTTGTTCCAAGCGGCGATCGATGACCGCCTTCTCCAGCTTGAAGTCGGGAATGCCGTATCGAAGCAAGCCGCCGAGCCGGTCGTCCTTCTCGAAGAGGATTGTTTCGTGGCCCGCTCGATTGAGCTGTTGGGCCGCGGCAAGGCCCGCCGGCCCAGAGCCGATGATGGCGACCTTCTTGCCGGTTCGCGTTGTAGGCATGATCGGTTCGACCCAGCCTTCCTTGAAGGCCCGCTCCGCGATCTGATACTCGATGTGCTTGATGTTCACCGCACGGTCGTTGATCGTCAGCGTGCAAGCAGCTTCGCACGGTGCCGGGCAAACGCGGCCCGTCAGCTCCGGGAAGTTATTCGTCGAATGAAGATTTTCGGACGCCGCGCGCCAATGCCCGCGAAAGACCAAGTCGTTAAACTCGGGAATTCGATTCTTGACGGGGCAGCCGGTACCGTGGCAAAACGGAATCCCACAGTCCATGCAGCGCGCGGCCTGCTCGGTAAGAACCTTATCGACCAGCGGCTGATCGATTTCGTACCAGTCCTTAATCCGTTCGGAAACGGGACGATGGGGAATCTCGGAGCGAGTAAATTGCTTGAAGCCGGATGGGTTGCCCATAAATAATTTGCGTTTGTTTGGTTTTAATCGCAGGTAGGGAGGTGTGGACGGGCACCATGTACGTCATGGTCGGCGAAAACCCACCAACTCACCGCGCAAGCTGTGGCGATTTTCTATCGGAAAACCTCTTCGGTTGCTGGGGCGGCCTCGCCCTTGACTTGCTCGCGCTCGCGAAGCCGGATCAATGCCTTGCGGTAGTCGATCGGCATGACCTTGACAAAGCGGCCCGACATTTCTCGCCAGCGGTCGAGGATCATCTTTGCCTGCAAGCTGCCGGTCAAGCGGCAGTGCCGCAGGATGAGATTCTGAAGCACTTCGAGATCCTCGTCGAGGTGGACCGGCTCGAGGTCGACCATGTCCAAGTTGCAGAGCGTATCGAACAACTGGTGATCGTCGAGAACGTAAGCAATGCCACCGCTCATTCCGGCCGCGAAATTGCGCCCCGTTCGCCCAAGCACGACGACGATTCCGCCGGTCATATACTCGCAACCGTGGTCGCCCACGCCTTCCACAACGGCGATAGCACCGCTATTGCGAACGGCGAATCGCTCGCCGGTCAGCCCATTGATGAAGACTTCGCCGCTCGTGGCACCGTAGAGCAGTGTGTTGCCGACAATCACGTTCTCTCTAGGATCAAACGGGGAGCCCGGCGGTGTCTGCACGATAATGCGTCCGCCGGAAAGACCCTTGCCAAGATAATCGTTGGCATCGCCGATCAACTTCAGCGTGACTCCCTTGGCCAGGAAGGCTCCAAAGCTTTGGCCGGCCGAACCGGTAAAAGTGAGTTCAAAAGTCCCGTCTGGCAGGCCCGATCCACCGTGCATTTTGACGATCCGATTGCTGAGCGTTGCGCCGACGGTTCGGTGAACGTTCTTAATGGGCATTTCCAGATGCTTGCGCTCGCCGTCGGGCAGGGCTGCGCCGAGTTTTTCGATGATCGTCCAGTCGAGATGGTCCTTGTGCATGTCGCTCTGCATGCGAACGCGGCGCAAGGCACAGCCATTCGACTGATCCGGCGGCATGAAGAGCGCGGAGAAATCGAGCCCCTTGGCCTTCCAGTGGTCGATAGCCATGTTGGTCCGCAGGCGATGAACCTGACCGACCATGTCGTCGAACTTGCGGAAGCCCAAGCCGGCCATCACCTTGCGGATGTCTTCGCCCACGAAAGTGAGGAAGCGAACGACGTACTCGGCCTTGCCGTGAAATTTCTTGCGCAGGTCGGGGTCTTGCGTGGCAATGCCGACGGGGCAGGTGCCCAAGTGGCACTTCCGCATCAAGATGCAGCCTAGCGTCACTAGGGCGGATGTGCCAAACCCGAACCGCTCCGCACCCAACAGGGCACCGATGACCACGTCGCGACCCGTTCGCATCTGACCGTCGCACTGCACCAGGATGCGGTCGCGCAGGCCGTTGAGCACCAGCGTTTGTTGAGCTTCCGCCAAGCCGATTTCCCACGGGCTGCCGGCATGTTTGATCGACGATAGAGGACTGGCCCCCGTGCCGCCGTCGTGACCGCTGATGAGGACTTCGTCGGCATAGCCCTTGGCAACTCCGGTGGCAACGGTTCCGACGCCGACCTCGGAAACCAACTTTACCGAGACCATGCCGCCGGGATTGGCGGCCTTCAGGTCGTAGATCAGTTGGGCCAAGTCTTCGATGGAATAAATATCGTGGTGCGGAGGAGGCGATATAAGCGACACGCCCGGCGTTGCGTGGCGCAGACGTGCAATTTCGTCGGTTACTTTATAGCCGGGAAGTTGCCCGCCTTCACCCGGCTTGGCACCTTGGGCCATCTTGATTTGCAGAATCTTCGCATTGGCCAAGTACTCGATCGTAACGCCGAATCGCCCGCTGGCTACCTGCTTGACGCCGCAATTGAGCGAATCGCCGTTGGGCAAGAGCTTGTAGCGTGCCGGGTCTTCGCCCCCTTCGCCGGTGTTGGCGTTGGCACCCAGTCGATTCATGGCAATCGCCAGAACCTGATGGGCTTCAGCACTGATGGAACCGTGCGACATGGCCCCGGTATAAAACCGCTTGACGATTTCGCTGGCCGGCTCGACCTCGTCCAAGGGCACCGATTCCCCCGGCACGAATTCAAACATGCCTCGGAGCGTGCAAAGTTCCTTTGCCTGCTCGTTGACCGAACGGGCGAAATCGTCGAACAACTTGGCGTCGTTCTTCAACACCGCATGTTGCAACGTGGTGACCGTATCCGGGTTCCAAAGATGCCGCTCGCCATCGAGACGATATTGATACTCGCCGCCGTGCTCAATCTCAAGCTCGCCCGCTTCACGACGGCTGAAGCCGCTTCGATGCCGGGCGAGGGCCTCGCGTGCGATGATGTCGAGATTGGCCCCGCCGATCCGCGAGGCAGTGCCGCAGAAGTATGTATCCACGACTTCACGATGCAAGCCGACGGCCTCAAACTGCTGGGCCATGTGGTAGCTGCGGAGCGTCGAGATGCCCATTTTGGACATCGTCTTTAGGATGCCCTTTTTGACCGCCGAGATGTAGTGATCGATCAAATGCTCCACCGGCTCGTTGCTGGACAGGTCGCCGTCGGCGCGGAGTTTGTAAATACTCTTGAAAGCCATGTACGGATTGATGGCGTTGGCACCGTAGCCGCAGAGCAGGCAGAAATGCATGACTTCGCGCGGCTCGCCGCTTTCGACGACGATGCCCGCCTCGCTCCGCAAGTGCCGCTTGAGTAAACCGTGGTGCAGTGCCGCCGTGGCCAACAGGCTCGGGATGGCAACTTCCTTGGTCGAAATGTTCCGGTCGCTGATAATTAGCAGCGATGCCCCGTCTTTGATGGCCCGCTCGGCAGCGTCCACAAGGTCTTCCAACGCCTTGGCCAGATGCTTGCCCGGTTCGTTTTCGTCGTAGGGAAACAACGCCGGCAACGTCGTCACCTTGAAGTCGCTGCGCGTCACTCCACGCAAACGCTCCATGTCGTCGTTCGTTAAAATCGGATGCGGAAGTTGAAGTTGCTTGCAATGCTCGGGCGTCTCGTCGAGCAAATTGCGGCTCTTGCCCGTAAAGGCCAGCAGCGACATCACCAGACCTTCCCGCAAGGGATCGATTGGCGGATTGGTGACCTGAGCGAAAAGCTGCTTGAAGTAGTTGAATAACAGCTTGGGTTGATCGGAAAGGATCGCCAGAGGTGTATCGGTGCCCATCGAACCAACCGGCTCTTGACCGTTGGCCGCCATGGGGGCCACAATCATCTGCATGTCTTCGCGGGTATAGCCGAATGCCCGCAGCTTTTGAGCGAGCGTGTTCGGATCGACCTGGGCCGGCTGAGCGGGCTGGAAGAGGCCGCGCAGCTCAATGCGGTTCTCCAACCAGCGGCGATAGGGCTTTTGTCGAGAAATCTTTCCTTTGATCTCGTTGTCTTCGACGATGCGGCCTTCCAGGGTATCGACGAGGAACATGCGGCCCGGCTGCAAACGGCCCTTACGCTCGATTTGTTCGGGCGGGAATTCAATGACACCAACTTCGCTGGCCAGCACCACAAGCCCTTCGGTCGTGACGACATATCGGCTGGGACGCAGGCCGTTGCGGTCGAGTGTGCCGCCGACCAAGCGGCCATCGGTAAAGACCATCGCCGCCGGCCCATCCCACGGCTCCAGCACGGCACCGTGGTACTCGTAGAATGCCTGCTTATCGAGCGAGATGTGATAGCCGGGACCGAATGCCTCGGGAATCATCATCATCAAGGAATGGGGTGCGGATCGACCGGCTCGGACCAACAGTTCCATGCAGTTGTCGAAGGCCGCCGAATCGCTGCCGCCTGGCTCGACGATGGGAAACAACTCCGAAATATCCTTGCCCAAGACAGGGCTCGACATCGACTTCTCGTAGCCCTTCAAACGGCTCAGATTGCCGCGCAGGGTGTTGATCTCGCCGTTGTGCGCGATCATGCGGAAGGGCTGCGCCAATCGCCAACTGGGAAAGGTGTTCGTGCTGTACCGTTGGTGGACGATGGCCAGGGCCGTCATCATGTCCGGATCGGCCAAATCGGGATAATAGTCGAACAACTGCGGAGCGAGGAACATTCCCTTGTAGATCATCGTCTTGCAAGAGAGCGACGGTATATAAAATGCCTCGGCGGAGATGTTCAAATCGACCCGCGCGCGACGCTCCGCCCGCTTGCGAGCGCGATAGAGACGCCGTTCCAGTGCCTCATCCGAAAGCCCCGTGCCGGAAACGAAAATCTGGCGGATGAACGGTTCGGCACGGCGGGCAATGTCGCCCAACGTGCGATTGTTGCTCGGGACGTCGCGCCAACCGAGAATTTCCAGTCCTTCCAACTCCAGGGCTTGGGCCAAAACCTCTTGACAGACTTTGCGAACTGCCGCGTCCTGCGGCAGAAAGAGGATGCCGGCCCCGTAATGCCCCAGGGCGGGCAGTTCAAACTTCAGCCGGTCGGCTTCAGCGGCAAAGAACTCGTGCGGAATCTGTATCAAGATCCCCGCCCCATCGCCGGTCGATTCGTCGGCCCCCGACGCGCCGCGGTGCTGGAGATTCAGGAGAATCTGCTTTCCATAATCGACGATTTTATGACTGCGCGCACCCGAAATATCGACCACGGCACCAATACCACAGGCGTCGTGCTCGTTTTGCGGATCGTATAAACCTCGTGCCTTCGGCGCGGTGGACATCATTGGCGCGATTCTTACCTTGTTACAAGGTTCGGGGCGGCGAACGGTCGGTTTTTTACGCTCTTGCCGTGTAGTTTCCACGCAGAGCGACCGCCCCAAGGCCAGCGCAAACCCGCGCAGCCTACACCTATCGTACCATTAGAGCGGCTTATGTCAATGGGGTGGCAAAATTAGGATAACTGACTTTAGCCATGCCCCAAATGGGCGGCACGTTCCTCCTGCCGAGACAGACTTCTCCTGCCGAAACAGACTTATCATGCACTGAATCGCCAGAAGACGTTGGATTTTCTCTTTGGGCCCAGCACAATCGTTCCTTTCGGCATCAGGAACCTACATGCCGAAACGAATCATTGTGCTCCGAGTTGTAAGCAGTTAAACTGCAAGACGTCATCGCAACAAATATATTGACGGAGGATCGACGTGCTTCAACTTAAGCCGCTAGATAAGGCTGTTCCGATTTTCCAGCAGATCGGCAGCGAGGTGTCGCCCGTGGTCTTGCTGAACATCTTTGAAGTTGCAGAGGCCGATATCCCGGCACTTCTCAAGGCGTGGGAGGCCGATGCAAACTGGATGAAACTGCAAGCCGGCTACATTTCCACGCAATTGCATCAGGGCATCGCGGGCAGCACCGTGTTCATGAACTACGCACTGTGGGAATCCGTTGCCCATTTTCGAGCAGCGTTCACCCATCCAGAGTTCAAGAGTGCCCTGGCGAACTATCCGAGTACTGCGGTGGCGTCACCCCACCTTTTCACGCGACTTACCGTACCCAACTTATGCGTTGGACCCTAGGTCAGCAGCCTAATTTTTACCGCTTCCTACCGCAGGCCGTCTGGGGTTCATTCGTCGGCCTCCGCCTAGGCATTCTTGGGTTGCTGCGGGTGATTTCAAAGTGGAAGCGAGCTACGGAATTTATCCGCCTCGATCAGCCCAATCTCTTCGTAGGCGACAATCCAATTGCGGCAGCCGGCACTTCCGCAGCGGCAGGGTATCGCACTTTCGGCGGGCCACGCATAGTCGATCGTCATCTGTTCGCCGGGGGCGATGTCTTTTTCGCCTTGGAGCCAAAGCTCGGACACAAAGGTGCCGTCGTCGTATTCGACTTCCACTTCAACCAGCGAACAGTTGGGCTGACAACTATGATTGAGGAATCGATACGGCGCGGTGGGTTCCAACGCGGAACTCTCGCCCAGCGACATGCAATAGTCCGACTCGTAGTTGGCGTCGTGAATGATTTCGCCTTCGATCTGGGAAATCCAATCGTCGGTGGTGAACGATTTCAGCGAGAATACGCCGAGGCCGTATTCAGACGGGCCGACGCGCACTGGCGGCTCAAAACAGTCCACACGATTGCTCCTTCAAGGCGGTAAACGGTCGAAAACCAAAACCGAAGCGCAGACAGACAGATAGTTCGGTGCCAACCACGCTCAAGCGGCGGCTGGCACCGAAGTTTTTGAATCCTCTTATCGCAGCTTTACCTGTTTTGCAGGGGAAGATGCGCGCGAGCGAGAATGGCTTAGTAACGACCGCCGCCACCACCGCCGCCGCCGCCACTGCGGCCGCCGCGTCCACCGCCACCGCCGCCGTAACCACCACCACCACCGCCGCCGTAGCCACCGCCGCCGCCACTGCGACCGCCGCCGCCGCCACTGCGACGCCCACCGCCACCACCACCGCCGCCACCGCCGCCACGATCTTCGCGCGGTCGAGCTTCGTTGACGGTTAAGGGACGGCCATCATGATCTTTGCCGTTAAGCCCCTGCGCGGCCGCGTCTGCTTCCGCGTCGGAGCCCATTTCGACAAAGGCAAAACCCTTGCTTCGGCCCGTATCGCGATCTTCAATTACCTGGGCACTTTGCACCGTACCAAATGGCGAGAACAGCGTTTCCAGGTCGCCGCTATTCACGGTGTAGCTCAGATTTCCGACGTACAACTTCTTACCCAAAACTCAATCTCCTTCACGATGGCCCGAGACCTTCTGCTGGGCCGGACTAACAAGAACCGCCACCCTCAATTAGTGGCCACGAAAATACACCTTCGGATTTCTCGACCCGCGCGAGGTCCGTTTTAACTAATTCACGACGATAACCGGTCGCTTTTGGAGATGGATAGCTCCTAGGGACCGCTTCGCACGGAAAAGCCGCTTGAAGGGAGCCCACCTAGTCCGACAAAA
>JANXOJ010000448.1 GCA_025353625.1 Planctomycetota bacterium
GGCCGCACAAGGCCGCTTGGACGAGGCAATTGCCGACTATGAAACGACCGTACAGATTCGCCCCGATTACTTTCTGGGCCAAAAAACGTTGGCCGAGTTGTTGCTGCGTCGCGGTCGCGTTGCGGAAGCCGCCGCACACTATCGCGCGGCCTTGGAACTCCGGCCCGATCTCGCGGCGGAACTTGCTGAGTTGGCTAGGACACTACAACGATCGAAGTAGGGTGACGGGAAGCAGACGGATGCCGGGGCATCGGAACGCTCGACGCATCAATTCAAGGGTCGCAGACCTTTAGGCCGACGGCGATCGTAAGGCCCAACAGCAACGGCACGATGGCCAGCAGGAACCCAACCAGCCAGGTCGGTTGATAGAGGACGTCGAGCCGCTGCGTGCCGCCGGGCACGGCGACGAGCATTCTGCCCCATTCGTCCACCTCGGCCGCTACCCGAACGCCATCCGCGTAGGCATGTAAATCTGGATAGAAAAGGAAGTTGACGACCACGCGGCCGGGGCCGGGCGAACTGCCAAGGTCGGCGTGGATTCCCCGGCCATCGAGACGGATCGGCAGAGGCACGCTCCGTGCATCGGTGCGAAAGCAAAGCGGATCGACATTGCCCACTTCGGCCACGGAGAGAATCTCTTCCATGCCCGTCACTTCGTGGATTTGCACGAAGGGGACCGTTTTTAAGAGCGACATGAATATCGCCATCACTTCGAGCGAGCTGGAACTGGTGCCGGAAACGACGGGCATCCGCGCAATCATCTTATGGACCAGGAGCCACCGCACGCCGTAGGCCCGCATCGCTTCTGCCGGGTTGCCGTCGAGCAGTCGTCCGATGGCGTTCATGAACGGCGGCTTGACGTTGACGACCGGATCGTAGCCATCGAAGGCGGGCAGTTCGTAGGCCGTGGGCAGTTGTTGCGGCATGCTGAAGGCATACGTGGGATCGGTCGATCGCTGCGGCGCACAAAACAGATTGCGGTACGGCGTCTCCGGCGCGGGCGACCGCAACAGCTTCTCAAACTCCGTCGGCAGCTTGGGATAGGGCGCAAAGCCGTAGGCGTAGAATGCGGCCCGGGCACAGTAGACGTGTTGAAACAACAGGACTAGGCCGAACAGGCCGATCGCCGTCGCCAGCCAAGGCATCGCCGGGAATCGCCGCACGATGCGCTCCAACATTAGGCCGCCGGCAACTACGCTGAAAAGGACGAAAAACGGCATGACGCGAAAGGGGTGGTTCTTCAGTCCCACGGGCAGCTTGGCAATCAGATACCACAGCCCGCCCGAATAGCCCAGGCAGAACAAGAAGGCCACGATGGCACACATCGTCCAAATGTGCATGCCGCTCCTCGGTCGCCGCGGCTGCCGCATCGAGTAGAGCCAATGCACTACCGCCGCGAGAAACAGCAGCGTAAGGATCATGCCGGAGTAAAAAAAGTGGCCGCCGAAGCGAAGGTTCAACGAACCCCAGCCGTTGGGCAGCGTATCGTGCCGCAGCGGATAGGGAAGGACGAAGGCAAGTAGATGCCGGCCGACGCCCTCGCCATAGGAGTCGAACGCGACCATATCGCGCGATAGCCTCCACTGTTGATAGAGCAGTGGAACGATGGTTGCCATGCCCAGCATCACCGCCGGCAGCACCCACAACGCTCGCCGCAAGGGTATGAGTTGCCATGCCCAGAGCGCGGTAACGTGCAGCCCGAAGAACAGCATGGCGAAGAACCAAAGCTGCGGAAAGCCGCTGTGATAGGCCATGCCGATCACCGCGCCGCAGCCCAACGCCCAACGCCATCCGACCGGCCCGGTGCGCAGGCGATCCGCCGATAATGCCAACAACGGGCCGAGTGCCGCCATCGATAGAAACGGGTGCCAGCAACGGCCCATGATCAGCACGGCACCGCTGACGACGAACGACAAGCTCGTTAGGCAAGCCACCGGCCCGCACATTTCCAAACGCCGGGCAAGGACGAACATAGCCCCGTATGCGACCGCCAAGTGGATTGCGGCGAACACCTCCATCAACAAGTATTCGTTGCCGAGTAGGTGCCTGGCGATGGCATACGACGCGGCCACGGGCGGATAGGTCCACCCGCGCCCTTGCGATAAGACCGGCATCCCCATGTAGTTGTAGGGATTGTATTCCGGCACGATCCCCTTCCAGACATTGCGGCAGACGAAGACCATGCCGGGGAGTTCGGAGGCGATATTGTCGTCGTTGCAAAAGTAATAACTGTGGATCGACTCCACGAGCGTCAGCGCGAGCAGCAACAACACGGCACCGATGCCGAACCAAGTCCATCCCTGCGCGTTGGAGTCCGGCTGCGATACCATGTTTTGGCCGAGAGCTTTGCGAATAGTCCGGGTGAGGAAAAGCCCATTTTAGACGCTACCGGGCAGTTCCGCAATTCAAAATAAGCAACCTTGTCGGTCCCTAGCGAACCGGCTGGCCAACGGCTCGTTCCAACTCGGCAAGTTGGCGATGGTATTCGGCAATCGCCTGATGCGACATCTCCCGTTGCGCGTTGACTTGTCGCTCGGCGTCGATCAGGCGGAGGAAGTCGAGCTTGCCCGTGGTATAGTTGGCCTGGGCGGCTTCCAGGTTCCGCTCGGCCGCCGGGAGGATCTTGTCGCGGTAGAGCTGCGCCGCGGTTTGCGTTTGCACGGCGCGATCGTAGGCCGACTGCACCTCGTAACGAACCTGGTCCAAGCGATCCGCATACTCGGCGCGTCGCTGTTGCAAACGCTCGCACGCCTCGCGCACCGCCGCTTCACGACGATCCAGCCGCAGCGGCACGTTGATGTTCATGCCCACCTGGGCGCGCATGTCGTCGGGCATGAAGGCGTCGTATTTGGCCACAAGCTCCGGATCGGGGTAATACTCCCGATGTGCCAGGCAAAGGTTCGCCTCCTCGGCCTTGATCCGCGACGCAAGCGAATAGAGATCGGGCCGGGCGCGTTCGGCCGCATCCAACAGTGCGACCGCGTCGGGCAACGATTCCGGCATGGGAATGGTGGCCGGCGGTGGCGGCAGGAAGCAAGCGGGATTCCGATGCAAGAGCGTGTTGATTCTGGCGACGGCAACCCGTTCATCGCGCAGCAACTCGGCGCGATGGCCTTCCAAACTGGCAAGCTCCAGGTCAACCTGAAGGACATCTTGCCGCGTGGCCCGATTGACTTGATACTTGCCCTTGGCGATCTCGCGGAACTGGTCGAGAAGCTTGTGCGTCGTGTGGTGGACTTCCACCTGCCGCATCGCCAAGTAGTAATCGTAGAACGCCACGCGGGCCATTTGCGTCAGCCGCAGCCGCTGGTCGCCGATCTGGCCCTGCATGGCATTAGCCTCGGACGCGGCCGCGCTGCCGCGAAGAGCCCGCTTGTCGCCCCAAGGGAATTTCTGCGAGGCTTCGACCATCCAGCCGCCGCCGTTCATCTGCCCCAGCCCGCCGGGGCCAACCATGAAGCCGAACATCGGATCGTCCAACGAAACGACCTGGGGATAACGCTCGGTGGCGGCGCGCCATGCGGCCGATGCCGCTTGCAGCGACGGGTTGCGGGCTTGCACCTCGACCACCAATTGATCGACGGAAAGCTCCGTCTGTCCGGCGAAGGGGTCCATCGGATCGACCGTTCCCAATCGTGGCGGGCTTACGTCTTGCCCAGCTGCGGCAGCATTGATTGGCGGGAGCGATGCTGCCGATGGTTCCGGCATCTTGTGATTATCGGCGGGCGTCTGATAGGCGACCGGAGTGACGACGGCATTTGTTTGGGGAATCGACGCCGGACGAACAGCCGTTTCCACGGGGCTTGCTCGACGCATTGCCATGGAATTTGGCATATTGCGACCGCCGGGCATTTCACAGCCGATACATGCCGCAAACATTGCCCATCCGGCACAGAATAGAGTGCGTGGCGGAAATCTCATAAGGAAACGCTCGCTTTCGCCCCGATGATCGAATCAATCATTAGATCGTCCCCACAGAATCCGATTCTTCACGCATCTCGTTATGGGCGTGACAACCGGTTCAATTGCTATAAGCCGGACGTGGGTATTTCCATACGATCGCAAAATAAAGGGTCATCCGCCGGAAGCGAGCACAAATCGTTATTCCAAAGGTGGCTACGTTGATGGATCTGTTAAAGGCATGGGTCGGGTGTCCAATGGGGTTCCAGGAGGTTCCATGAGTTTCCAGGGAGCGGCCCTTTGAAGATAGAAAACATCGCCGGCCTGGACGCGCCCTTGGCGCACCGGAGCCTGGAGATTCCCTTTTTCCAGCTCCGAAGTTCCATAATCTTTTACCCCAACGGCGTCAAAACGGTTAGAAGCGAAGGGCGTGCGGCGCAAAAGCGGCCGCCCG
>JANXOJ010000501.1 GCA_025353625.1 Planctomycetota bacterium
CCGGCTCATCGACGCCCCCAAGCGCGGTCAACGCCTTCTCGCTGCAACTCGGCGGCGACAAGAACCTCGGCACCGGGGCAGTTGACCTCAGCCAAAAGATATTCTTCACGGGCGTGCGTCGCATCAACGCCTACGGCGGAAGCGTCTTCAACGCGGCGACGAACTCGAATAATTTCGCCAGCCCCGAGATCACTAATACCGGCGTCGATACCTTGGACATGACGCCCTATGCCAACAACACGCCGGCGGGATGGGGCATCGAGACCTACTGGAACGAAGGCGATCCCATCGCCGATGGCGACCTCTTGATCTACAACGGCGTCTCGGGAGTCTCGGAGAGCATTATCGTTCAACCGTCAGCCGGGCAGGCCGGACAGGTGATCGACAACAACTCCGCCACGAACACGCCCATCGCCGTCGTCAACTACATGCTCAACACGGCGGTCATCATTAACGGCAGCAGCCCGGCGGGCACGATTGGCGATACCGATACGCTCACGCTGCGCGGCACCGATCCGGCCAATCCGGGGACCAGCGGCAACGACGATGTCGTCGCCGACTTCACGGCTGCCGGCACGCCCGCTGCATTTAAGATTCGCGTTTACGACGCCGGCGCGGCAGCCGCCGCCGTCCGCACGCCGACCCCAGCCGAGGTTGCCGATACGACCGGCGGCTTGGCCAACATCCTCTACGGCATCCAAAACTTTACGAATTTCAGTACGGTTAATTTCCAGACCCTGGGCGGCAACGACGCCACGAGCATCACCGGTGCCAACGACGGCAGCATCAAGGTCAATGTCGATGGGGGCCTGGGCAGCGATACGCTCGTCCTCCCCGGCACCCTCAACGCGACCGATACCTACGCCGTGACGCCCGGCGCTTCCAGCGACGCTGGAGTGGCGGTTGTGAAGCGCGCGGCTGCGGCAACGGCCACGAACGTGACTTTCGCCGGACTCGAAGCGTTGACGCTCGATGGCGGTGGCGGAACGGGCGCCGATGCGGTCACAGTCAATGGGACGGGCAACAACGACTCCATCAACGTCACCAATGGCGGTGTGCAAGTCAACGCCGGCCCGGCGATTGGATTCCAGAACTTGGGTTCCACCGCTTCCACGTTGACGATTAATGCCGGAGCGGGCAGCGACACCATTAACATCAACAATGCCGGTCAGACTCTACTGTCGGCCATCACCGTCAACGGCGGCGATCCGACCGCCAGCGATACGCTGATTGCCAACGGTACGACGGGTACGGACGCCATCAACGTCACCCCAACGGCTGCCGATGCAGGAACGATCGTCGGTGCGGGCCCGGTGCCGATCGCGTTCGCAACCGTCGAACATCTGACGATCAACGGCCAGGGTGGCAACGACAACCTGACCGTTACCGCGCCCGCCGGTGGTAATTCGATCACCTACGACGTCGGCACCGCACCCGATTCCGGGGCCGTGCAAGTTACCTCGCTTGCTGCGGGCGTTGCGTTGGTGCCGCTAACGTTTAGTAATCTTGGAACTACCGGATCGGTCGCTTTCACGAACCCAACCGCCACGAGGGCCGATACGCTGGTCTACGACGGGACGACGGTAGCCGACACGTTTTCGATCGGTGCGGCTACTGGCGATGTTTTCCTCAGCAACGTATTCGTCGGTCGCGTAACCGTCCATACGCCGGGCGTGAGTAACCTTACGCTCAACGGTATGGCGGGCAATAATGTATTCAACGTGCCCGGCGGCACTCCCTTCAATATCATTTCTCTCGTTGGCAGCGGCGCGAATAACAACGACGTCGTCAACTTCACCGGCGCGACGAATACGCCCGAAAATGTACAGATTACACCGAATATATTCAACGTAACGCAGCAAATCACCACCGGTCTCGGGCCAGTTAGCATCAATTCCACGGGTGTTGCGCTCATCACGTATCGAGGCGGCGTTAGCACCTTAGGGGCAGCCGAAGACACGCTCATCGTCAAGAAGGGGACCGAAGATGGCTTCATTCGGGTTGTCGGTTCCTTGTTTAACCCGCCTCTGGCAGACCTGGTAACGTCGAGCAGCCTGCCGAACATTGATTTCTCCGGGCTGATTACGTTCGTTGCCAATACGAATGGCGGTTCCAACACGGTCACATTCAAAACCGGTTTCCTCGTGGGTGCAATTCCGGGGAATTTCCAGGTCGTTGCCAACGCCTCGGACAACTTGGTGATTGAAGGCCAGGAATCGGCCAACGACAATTACACGGTAACCAAGCCGGCCGTTGGATCGGTAGCCATCGTCGACAATATCAGTTCTAAATCTGTGCCGACCCACGTTACGGTGACGGAAACGTCGGGCAACCTGGGCCGCTTACAGTTCAACACGCTCGGCGGAAACGACCAAGTCACTGTCGATAGCACGACGGCGCCCGTCACCGTTCCTATTACCTATGACGGCGGCACCGACACGAACGCCCTGACGCTTCGCGGCGGTACGGCGACTGGCGATGTCTACACGCCCGGCTCGCAGTTGGGTGCGGGTACGGACAGGCTTACGTTTGCCGGTGGCACGGAACTGGTCAATTTCCTCAACTTGGCCCCGGTCTTCGATTTCGTGGATGGACCCTTGACGGTCAACGGCACGAATTCCGACAATGCCGTCAACTACTCGGTCGGTTTCAATAACCTTGCCAACTTCCTGGCCGGAACGACGAGCGCCACCTGGGGTCAAGTCAGTGTCGATGGCTTTGAGCCGATGGAGTTCATCAACAAGACGACGTTGACCCTCAATGGTTTGGCGGGTAACGACACGATCAATCTCAACAACCCGAACGCGCCCACCAGCTTGACTGCCATCACCGTCAACGGAAACGATTCGACGACCGGTGATAGACTAATCGCCAACGGCACGGCCGCCGCAGACGCAATCAACTATGCCCCCACCGCTCCTGCTGCGGGAGGCATTACAGGTGCCGGGCCGGTTCCGATCACTTTCACGGGAACGGAACAAGTCTCAATCAATGGCCAAGGCGGCGGCGATACGCTCACTTTCACCACGCCGGCCAATGCCAATGCGGGCAGTGCCTTGCTGTTCACGCCGGGCAACGCCACCGATGCCGGCAGTTTCACCGCACAACTTAATGGCGGCGGTGCCCTCGTGCCGATGAGTTTTAGCAACCTAGGGGCGGCGGGCATCGTCGTGGTCGCTACGGCCAATGCCGCACCCCGAACGGATCTCTTGGCCGTCCAGGGAACGCAATTTAGCGACACCTTTACGGTCAACGCGGCCAGCGGCGGCACCGTGCTGGTCGGAGTGAGTGGCGTGAACACGATT
>JANXOJ010000539.1 GCA_025353625.1 Planctomycetota bacterium
GTAAGTTCATCCTGGGGAGGGGAGCGTCGTGCAGGGGTCAAACCGCACATTTTAGTGCGAAATGGTCCGTTTGATTTCGATTCGTGCTGCCGCGCTGAGCGGACCGACGACACACCCGACCGACCGCCTCGGCACGCACCTCCACGCCCGACTGGGATGCCCTATCACCCGACGCCCCATCCCACCCAAAGCCCCCGCCGAAATTGACAAAAGCTGACATGCACCGGGCGAGTCGCGTCACACACCCTACTTTCCGAAAAGAAAAAACTCGGATGCATTCTGGGGCACCATTTCACGCGGCAGCCATTCGCCGGTCTCGTTACGCTCATAGAGTTGTTCTCGTTTCGGCGTGGCGGCGATTTCCTCCAGGGCCTCGCCAAGACGCTCGATATCCTCAATGCGATTACCGAGCCCAAAGCTGGCTCGCACGACGCCGTACATGGCATCGCGATTGCCGGAAATCACAACGTCGCGCGTCTGCGAAATTTGGCGCGGTGTCAGGCCCAAAAGCCGCGCGACATAGGCAAACTGACAGAGATGGCCGTGGCGGACGCCAATGCCATATTCGTGACTCAAGCGCGCGGCCACGAGTGCATGATCGTGGCCTTCAAGGACGAAGCTCAAAATGGCGCACTTTCGCGCGGCCGAGTAGTCCAATTCGCCGAAGAGTCGTAAACCCTTGATGTTCGACAATCGCTGTCGGGCCGCGTCGAGAAGTTCCTGTTCGTGCAACTCGATGTCTTCAAAGCCGATCGTCTTCTTGAGCATCCCGGCGGCAACGGCCATCGCCACAAGGCCAACCGCATTCGGCGTGCCGGCATTCTCGCGACGGAATATATCCGATGCCAGGTCGTACGTGTCGAGCGTAACGAAGTCCACCGTGCCGCCGCCGATATCGTCGGGGCCGGTCTGGCCAAGGGCTTTCGCATCGCCGATCAATACGCCGGCTCCAAAGGGCGCATACATCTTGTGGCCGGAAAAGGCTACGAAGTCGAGATAATCGCCGCCGCGCGCGCCCTGCATGTCGATGGCCCGATGCCCCGCCAACTGGGCCGCGTCGACGAAAATCATTGCGCCGGCACAGTGCGCCAAGAAAGCGATCTCGCGGATCGGCATCAAGGCCCCCGTGAGATTGGAGGCCCCGGTGACGGCCACGAGTGTTCGCCCGCTACCCTGGCGGTGGATAACCTCACGCTTGAGTACGTCCAGATCGAGTACCCCGTCGTCGCCCGCCGGAATGCGAACGGGGTTCAAGGCTCGCCAAGGCAGATCGTTGGAGCTATGCTCGAACTCGGAAAGAACGACGCAATCACCGCGTTCCGAGCGGAGATTCAACTTCCGACGCAGCTTGTTAATGGCGGCTGTTGTATTGCTGGTGATGCAGATGGCCGCATCGGACGAGGCATTGACGAAATCGAGCATCGCCTCGCGGGCGGCGACGAAAATTTCGGTGGAAAGCCGCGAGTTGGCCCCGCTACCCCGATGCACACTGCCATAGGTCGAGAGGAATTCCAGAACTTTTTCCTGCACGATTTCCAATGGCCGCGTCGTCGCGGCCGCGTCGGCATCCAGGTACTCGACCTCGTTGCCGAAGATTGTGCGCACGGTGCGATCGCGGCCAACGAGCGGCGGAAAGCAATTTGTCGTGGGGGTGGAGATCATGCAAATCAATCGTAGTTAAAACTCGCCGTAGCCGCTGAACTCTTCGTAGGGTTGTTCGGAGTAATCGCGGAAACAGGTGTATTTGTCGAACCATTTCAGCTTCGCGTCGCCGGTCGGGCCGTTGCGCTGCTTGGCCACGATCACCATCCCTTGGCCCGAAATGCCTTTTTCCTCGGCCTGCTCCTTGGTGTGATAATACTCTTCGCGATGCACGAACATCACCACGTCGGCATCCTGCTCGATCGCGCCCGACTCGCGAAGGTGGCTCAACCTTGGACGGTGTTCTTCCTTGCCGCCCGACTCCACCTGACGGTTCAACTGTGCCAAACACAGCAATGGAACTTTTAATTCGCGGGCCAGCCCCTTCAATCGCCGAGCCATCTTGGCAACTTGCTCTTGCCTCGGATCGCGCGGGTCGTCCGGTTGAATAAGCTGCAAGTAGTCGATCACGATCAGACCCAGGTTTTCCTTGCGCTTCAGCCGCCGGGCACACGCGGCAATCTCCGTCACCGTGCGGCTCGGCGTGTCGTCGATAAACAGCGGGGCTTGTGAAAGTTTGCCGGAAACTTCGACCAGTTTGTCGCGATCCTCGCGGGAAAGGAACCCCGTGCGGAACTTGCTGCCGTCGATGCTCCCTTGCGAACAAAGCAATCGCTGGGCCAGTTCCAGGCGGGCCATTTCCAAGCTGACAAAAAGCACCGGCACTTTGGAGTTTATGGAAATATTCTCGGCGATGTTGGTCGCCAACGCCGTCTTTCCCATGCTCGGTCGAGCGGCCAACACAATGAACTCGGAGGGGTGCAGCCCGCCGGTCATTTGATCGAGATCGCGGAAGCCGGTTGGAACGCCGTCGCCTTCGCCCTTCTCCATGCGGGCGTCGATCCGTGCGAAGGCTTCCAGCAGGACGTTCTGGATGTTCTCCACGCGGTCGGAACTGCGGCTGTCGTGAACGGCGAAGATTTTTTCTTCCGCATGACTCAAAAGCTCGCGCGGTTCGTAGGTCGGATCCCATGCGTCGCGAAGAATCTCGGTGCTGGCATGGATCAATTCTCGCACCGTCGCCTTGCTGCGAACGATATCGGCATAGTGCGTGGCATTGTGGGCATACGGCACCGATTGCATGACTTCGGCAAGGTAGGCCGTGCCACCGACCGCTTCCAATTCGCCGGCCAGCCGCAATCGCTCCACAAGTAGCGTGATATCGATCCGCTTGCCTTCATCGTGCAGTGCAAAAATGTGGGCGTAGAGACGCTGGTTGGCGTCGGCATAGAAATCGCTCGCCCGCAACTTTAGCGCGATTTCGTCGCACATCTGCGGATCGATAATCAAGCTGCCCAAGACGCCGCGTTCGGCCTCCAGGCTTTGCGGCGGCAGCCGGTCGAGAATTTCGGAACTGAGCTTGGGTGCGGTTTTCGTGCGTGTCATTCCGTTAAATTCAGCCATGGTCGTCCGTGCTTTCTAAGGAAACGGCGAATTCGATAAATCACTCACGGTCAATCCGCCGTGGCGCGAGCTTGGAGAACCTATCATAGAGTTTACGGCCCTCCCCGACAACCGGCCAGACACTTTCGTCCCGCAGATTGCGACGACTTGCAATTGGGTCACTGGAGGCACTCCGACGGCCATCGGCTTGGGGGTACGAAATAATTGCAAAAGCAGTTATTATGGTCAGCTATGAACGGCGATCAAATCCACCGAACCTCGAAATCTCCTGGTCACGCATCCGGCTGCAAACCCCCGCATCCCCTATTTCAGCGGAAAACGGAATTGGTTTGGGAAGGGAAGTACGATCCGGCCGGCAATCGCAATCGCACAAAAGCCGATGAGGTTGCTGTAGCCGTAACGGAATTTGAGCGAATCGATCGACCTCGGCGAGCCGTGTCGAAGGATCGACGGAACAGCCTTCCGGCCACCGACCGCAGCCCGATGGGAGATTTTCACAACCGACTTATTTGGGGTGACAATCTCCGCGCCCTGGCGCAGCTATCGACGGAATTCGGTGGAAAAGTCGATTTGATCTACATCGATCCGCCCTTCAATGTGAGAGCCGATTTTCTCATGGATGTTCCAACCGGCAGCGCGGCGGACGACCCTGCGGCCAGTCGCGGAAGGTTTGCCTATCGAGACTCCTGGGGACGAGGGGAGGGCGCGTATTTGCAAATGATCTACGAGCGGATCGTATTGTTGAAAGAGCTACTGAGCAACCGAGGCACTCTCTACGTGCATTGCGACTATCGCGTGAGCCACTACGTGCGAGCAATTCTCGATGAAATCTTCGGGCCGCGAAACTACCGCAACGAACTGATTTGGTGTTACCGAGGGGGCGGCGTTCCGCGGAACGATTTTGCAGCGAAGCACGACACGATCTTTCGATACTCGAAATCCGACGAGTATATATTCAATGCCGACGAGGTCCGAATCCCTTACGCTCCCGACGTGCAGGCTTCGCTCCCCAGCCGTTACGATAAATCGTATCGCGCCAACAAGGTCTATGAAGGCTACCGCCCGAACGTACTCGGCAAACATCCTGAGGATTGGTGGCTGATTCAGCCCATCATGCCTTCCGACCGGACGGAGCGTCTCGACTATCCCACGCAGAAGCCCGTCGAGCTTATTCAACGTATCGTGGACGCCAGCAGCTTGCCCGATAGTCTCATTCTCGACGCCTTTTGCGGTTCGGGAACGACGCTTGCCGTTGCGGATGGTTTGCGCGTGAAACGCGAGGTGGCAGGCGACAAGGCACGCCTCCGTTATTATTACGTCGAACCCCGCCGCTGGATTGGCATAGACATTGGACGGTTCGCCATTCATACGTCGCGGAAGCGGCTCATCGAATTGCAGCGGGCACGCCAAGCAGATGGAGCGGCGTACAGAAGTTTCGGTGTTTACGAACTTGCAATCGACGAGCGTCGAAGATGGCACGGCACGTTTCCTGATGGAAATGGGCAGAGCTACCGCAGAGCGATTCTCGATTCGTTTGGTGCCCAGCCGATTGGGGACCAGGGTTGCAACCAACTTGGCATCGACGGCACAAAAGAAGGGATTCCTTGCCGCGTTCTCGACGTTGATTCCACCTTTACGCGAGTCATGGCGGACGAATTACTGAGAACTTTGGCTGCCGAGAAGATCGATCGATGCTACTGCTTGGCTTGGGCGTTTGCGATAAATCTCCCCGCCGAGATGGAGAAACTAGAGCAAGCGCACGGCGTACGATTGCGATTGGTTCAAATCCCTCGCGAGATCATCGATGCGCCGGGCAGAAAATTGCCCTGGTACCAAGCCGCGATTTTGAAGGTACAGCCGATACTCTCGATCGCGCCATTGGGCACGAAGCTGGACGTTCGGCTGGAAAGTTACATGCGGGAAATCGCCGACATGGCCCCCGAGGACTTTGCGAGTCGCCGCCCCCAGGAACCAGATCGTGGGATTGAACTTCTCGATTTTTGGGCCGTTGACTTCGCCTGGAGAGAGGACGAGCCGTTCACGCAGCATTGGCAAGACTATCGGACGCGAAAAAAACCGCGCGTCGAGTCGGTAAGTAACGCCGATTTCGTGCTCGATGCAACGGGAGAACAGGTGGTAGCCGTCAAGGTGGTGGATACTTTCGGTTTCGAGACGGTTGTTACACTTGGCGCTCGTTCCCAGGAGTTGCGCTGAACGACAGCCGAATCGATTGAACGCAAGAAGCATCTCAAGCGAAACAAGAAGCGGAACAAATTAAGTCGGGTGGATCCAATATACGGATATTCACTACATTACCATCCGCCGATTCCAGCCACCGCTACCAAAGCGACCAATTGCCCGTCGTCACCACATAAATGCCCAGAAGCAAATTGGTGACGGCATGGGCAACGACGCAATCCCAGATGTTGCGCGTGCGAATCATCAACCAGGTGACCATGCCGAACCAGACGGCGGCAGCAAGGGCCTCGGTCGGGTGCGTCAAGACGGGCACTACGATGCTCACGGCGATGGCGCCGGCACTGGCCCTGCCGAAGGGCACCTTCCACCAATCCTGCTCCATCACCAGCCGCATGAGAAAGCCGCGCAGAAAAAACTCTTCAATAATCGGAACAATCACCACCAGACCCAAGAAGCGTATTGCCAGGAAGCCCCAGGCCCAGGCAGGCGACGCGGCCAGTTCCTTCAATGGATTGTATTCCGGCCGCCCTCCAAGCCCGATGAAATGGGCGAGCCATTGCGTCAAGCCCGACTGCGCCGAGATTTTCCAAAGGCCGATCCAGACGACAATGCCCAAAATCCCCACGCCAACGGCCAGCAAGCTTGGCCGGCGGTGAAACTGCCGATAGCCGGGAAAGACGCATGCCATGCAGAGGAGCGTCGAGGCGATCTTTACGGTGTAGATCACCGGATAGGCAGAGTATTGCAAATTCAACCCAAGCAGTTTGCCGCCCGGCTCGGTGGGCGATGGTTCCAACGAGCCGACGAGCATGTAGACTACAAACGGGAGGACGAACACCAGCCACGGGTACTTTTCAGTCATTGCCCGCATTCCCTTGGATGAAATAGTGGTTGCGGTAACAGTAGGCGTCGCGCTGCCCGGTAGCATTTATTCGAGCATATCCATGAATGAGTCGCCCGCGGGCAGCCGCGAAGCGGCAACCCCCAGTTCATCGAGGCGGCGCCGCCTGCCGACCACATGCCATGCACCAACGCCCCGCAACTCAGGCATGACATCAATCAAGAGGTCGACCAACGACTGAGCCATCACGCGCGCCGATTGGCTATCGGCCACGTCGAGCAGGGCCAGCGCGGTCTTCATCAGTCGCACCAATTGTGCCCGCTTGAGAAGCGGTTCCGAAAGCGTATCACCATTTTCTTCGACGAGCAGCTCCGCCACCGGCACATCGAGTGCCCTCTGCCATTCATAGAGAATGCTGATGGTCAAATCACTGAATTCGTCTTCCTGACGGCGAATGTCGGCCACTTCCAAGTTCATGCGCCGCGCCATTGTGCGGCGCGATATACCTTGCAGTCGGCGAACGGCTCCCAGCCGATGCAAAGCGTTTTCACTCGGGGGGACAGGAACGTCACCCACTACCCTGGTGTCTAAATAATCAACGATGCTCATGACCCGATCCTCTGGCGGTCACGACCGACGGAGAACCATCACAAGTTGTCAAACCGAGCACGACAAGGTCGTAGCATACAAGCTCTCCAAGCAGTCACGAACCAATCTTCCGTGCGGCAGCGCGATGAATTCGCCCAGCCTACGGTACGTACTTCGACCCTTCGGCGAACGCCGAACGAGAGGTCCTATTTTCCCATTGTCCACGGCAAAGCGACTTTTGCGTCCATGACCGACGCCGAACGGAACGAATGCCTTGCCGAAGCCCTTAAAATGCGACCGAAACCTTTTCAACCTGCCCCAACCGCAGGTCGCCCAGGGGCCGCAGTCTCATTCCCACGCGAAACGAATCTGAAGAGAGTTTTTCGTAAAAGCTCCCCTTCCATGATTCATACTACACTAGAAGAATCGGACCTGCAAGTAAAGTCGTTGTAAGCGTTCTGTTCAGAACTCGGAAT
>JANXOJ010000574.1 GCA_025353625.1 Planctomycetota bacterium
CGTACGCCTCACGAACAGTTCCGGCCCGTTTGTTGCCCGAACATTAACTGCCGTCAAGTTCGTGGCGATTCAGTTTGGTATAGCTTGTAGAGCAATTCCGTTTTACCCGGTATCGCAATCCGCAAACAAATCATTGCAATCCATTCGACCGGCTTCAGCACAAAGTAGCCAACGTCCGCCGCAAATGGATGCACGAACATTGCTGCAACCCTCGGCCCAAGGCGATCATAAATCCAACGGCAAGCGCGATGGCCCTTGGGACTGATACTCACAAGAAGCAGTTCAAAGCCTTTCAAAATGCGCAATTGGTCGTTGACGCGGTAGGTCGTCCCGTTGGGAGCGCGATAGTCTTCGCCGCGGACAACGCAAGAATGCCCTTTTGCAACCGCCGCACAAACAAAACAGCCTTGCGGCGGGGTCGTCGGCAGTCGCGAATACTCTTCCAACATAACGATGTAGGAGAGCCGCCAAGCACTGCAATGCGCCGCGAACCAAGTAACGAAACCAAGAAGCTGGGCCAAGCTGAAGCAAAACCTTGCATTGCCCCCGCGAATCAAACGGAGCGAGGTCGAGAGGTAGGAAGCGAGTGCCCAGGGAGTCGAGCACCAAAGGCAAACAACAATACCAGCAGGAACAGTAAAAGGGGCAAGAAGCGTGAGCGAGCCAACGACAATCCAGATGCGGTACTCTCCGAACAAGCCCAGAAACTTCCAAATTCCCCACGGTAGGAATCCGGAAATCACGGAAAGGAAAACTTCCAGGGGGCCGGAATCGAACTGTGCCACTTGAAAAACGAGCCAGAATTCCGCAGCCACCAACACCCCGCTGAAAATTCCAAATCGTACAAAAGTATTCTCGCGAAATTTTTCTGGATAAAGAAACAGCAAAGCCATACTGATCGTGCTGAAGAGCAGAAACGGATAAAGCGGCATCGAGCCCGCATGCGACAAAATTAGTTGTGCATAGTCGCGCACCTTTCCCGACTGCCATACAGGCCGATCCGGAAAACTAATTGTCAAACAGATGAACGGCAGGATGACACCGGCAAAAAGTTGCACTCCGCCCACGGGCTTCAACGGCGGATCGGTCCCGCCGCTGCCGGCGCTGCCGCCGCTGCCGACTTGGGGCGCCGTTTCGGAGGATGTGTCGGTGGAAGTATCCCGCACTTCAAAAAACCTTTCGTGCGTGCCTAAAGCCAGCAGTCGCATGGCTTCAACACCGTTGCGATATCAACACCGTTGCGATATCAACACTGTTGCGATAAACGCATTCCGATTTTTATGTCAACCCAAGCACCATTCTCGACGCCTCGCGACAATTCGTCAATTGCTCGACAAAAAACCGAAACGAATGGTATTTCACGTTTTTGCGATTTGGCCGCTTGGCGTCTTTGCAAAAGAACGCACGCCAATCGACGGCGCAATGGCATTTCAGCAGCGGTCGAAAACGCAACGATTCATACGTCGCAGACCCGGAGCAGAGAGACCGACGAAAAAAAGGTATCTGTCTGGCGGGTATTCTTCGCCAAGGCGCAAAGCCGCGAAGACGCAAAAGGGGAAGCAGCATGAATTCCCGTGCAAGGAATAGCCAATTTCTCTCCCCCTCTTTTTGTCGATCATTTTTCTGTCTTAACATTTCTTTGCCGATAGATTGATTGCCACCATCCGTCGGCACAGACTAGAATAAAGGTATCGCTTCGGGTTGGGTGGGTGAACGCAGATTACTACAAGGCTTCCCCAGCTGCGAAAATCTGCTCTATCTGCGGATAAACTCCAAAGGTTCAAATGCTTTCTCGGTTCATTCTTCTAGTTCTTACATTCTTTTTCCTTACCGGCTGTTGGTCGTCCCGCGGGCCGGAGGTCGTTGTCTATTCAGCCTTGGATGAAGAATTTTCCAAGCCGATCTTCGACGACTTCCAGAAGCAGACCGGCATCGCCGTGCAAGCCAAGTTCGATGCCGAATCGACCAAGACGGTCGGGCTTGCCAATGCCATTGTCGAAGAACGCGCTCGGCCTCGCTGCGATCTTTTTTGGAACAACGAAATCCTGCTCACGCTCCGACTAGCAAAGCAAGGATTCCTCGACGTCCACCACCCCAAGATTGCCGAGCGCTATCCGGCGATCTATCGGTCGAAAGAGGGTCTATGGCACGGCATGGCCGCTCGGGCGAGGATTCTTTTGGTGAATGCGAAGCGCGTGCCCAAAGACAGGCGGCCGACATCGATGCTCGATCTGACCGACGCAAAATGGAGGGGCCGCATCGGCATGGCGAAGCCGCTCTTCGGCACGACGGCCACCCATGCGGCGTGCCTCTTCGCGGTCTGGGGCGACGAAAAGGCCGAGGCGTTTTTCGAGAAGTTGAAGGCCAACGAGGTCAAAATCCTTTCCGGTAATAAACAGGTGGCCCAGGCCGTATCGCAAGGGGAGATCGACTTTGGCGTGACCGATACCGACGATGCCTGGGAGGAAATCCAGGCGGCGCGGCCCGTCGAGATCATCTACCCGGACCAGGGCGAGAACGAAATCGGTACGCTTTATATCCCCAACACGCTGGCTCTCATCAAAGGCTCCCCCCATCCGGCTGAGGCCCGTATGCTGATCGATTATCTGCTTTCGCCCGAAGTGGAAGCCCGGCTGGCCCAAGGCCCGAGTGCCCAGGTGCCGCTCAATCCGGACGTGGTAGTTGAGCCGCCCATCAAGACGCCGCGAACGGTTAGGGCGATGCCGGTCGATTTTGACAAAGCAGCGGAAAAATGGCAAACGGCGAAAGAGTTCCTTCAGGGCCGATTTGCGCGCTAACTCCCCTAATTTTCTCGATGAACCCGGACAACGGCGATGGCGTTACCGTTCACTGTCGCTGTTGGCTCCGGCTTAAACGAAATTCACGCTTACGTTTGGGTAGCTTGTGAGCAACCGGCAATCCGTTATATAATCAATTGCGATGCTGCTCCCGGATACCTACGCCGGGCAATGAACTTTTTTCGCTAAATCATTAGAACATCGTGGAGGTTTCACTCGTGGCTCAGGGCAAGTTTTTGTTTACTAGCGAGTCGGTCAGCATGGGGCACCCCGACAAACTCGCGGATCAGATTTCCGACGGCGTTCTCGACGCCCTGTTCACCCAGGATCCCTATAGCCGCGTGGCTTGCGAGACGATGGTAACCACCGGCATGGCGGTCGTCGCCGGCGAGATCACCACCAAGGCGATGATCGACTACCCCGAGGTCGTGCGGAAGGTAATTCGCGATGTCGGCTACATCGACGACCTGCACGGCATTTGTGCCGACACCTGCGCGGTGCTGCTCTCCATCGACCGGCAAAGCCCCGACATTGCCCAGGGCGTCAATGAAGATTCGGCCAAGGGCAAGGAAATCGGCGCGGGCGACCAGGGGCTGATGTTTGGCTACGCCTGCAACGACACTCCAGAACTGATGCCGCTGCCGATCGCCCTTTCGCACCGCATCCTCGCCCGGCTGACGGCAGCTCGCTTTGCCAAAGAAGTACCTTGGCTGCGGCCCGACAGCAAGAGCCAGGTGACGGTCGAGTTCGACGGCCACAAGCCTCTGCGGATCGACACGGTGGTCGTTTCGACGCAACATAGCCCGGAGGTCAGCCACGCCGAGATTTGCGACTATGTGACCAAGCAGATCGTCAACCCCGTGTTGCCCAAGGAACTGGTCTCTTCGCCGGTGACGTATCACATCAACCCCACCGGTCGTTTCGTGGTCGGCGGGCCTCACGGCGATTGCGGTCTGACGGGGCGGAAAATTATTGTCGATACCTACGGCGGCTGGGCACGGCACGGCGGCGGGGCCTTCAGCGGCAAGGATCCCACCAAGGTCGATCGCAGCGCGGCCTATATGGCGCGCTATGTGGCCAAGAATATCGTCGCCTCCGGGCTGGCTGATCGTTGCGAAGTACAGTTGGCGTATGCCATCGGTGTTTCGGAGCCGGTGAGCGTGCGCGTCGATACGGAAGGAACCGGCAAGCTTTCCGACGAGCGGCTTTGCGCGTTGGTGCGGGAACATTTCCCCTTGACGCCTAGCGGCATCATCAAGCACTTGGACCTGCGCCGTCCGATTTATCGGAAGACGGCATCCGGCGGACACTTTGGACGCACGGAGCCGGAATTCTCGTGGGAGAAGACCGATCTAGCGGCGCCATTGGCCAAGGCAGCGAAGTAGCGTTTCATGGCAAAGTCTGTTTTCGTGCCGATTCCGAACCGCTCCCCGACTTGTGCAGCGGGCTTCGATGTTGGCCGACAACGAGAAATGCTATTAGGTCATCTACGCTCGACCGCGACGGTATCGCTTGCCGTCGCGGCCGTCGTTCTTGCTTGGCGGCGGCTAGCCGGGGCGGTGGATACGCCGCTTGGGCCGGGGCCATTGCTTGCGAGCGGGTTGCTCTTGGCTGGGTTGGCTGGGTTCGCCCACACGCGGCTGCCGGTCCAGCACGCGCGCGCCGTTTGTGCTTTCGTTTCCATCGCGATTGTCGTCATCGCTCTATCGCTTTCGATTTCCGGCACAAATCGTGTTGCCTTGCTCGCGTTCTGGGCCGTTTTGGTCGCGGAAGAAGTTTGGGCGTGGCGACGCACGGTGCCCGCCGCATCACCATCAATCGCAACGCGACCTCCAAAAGCAATGGGCGAACGGAAGCTCGTAACGGCGGATGAAGTTGACGACGAGACCGATCCAAACGAGCCAGCGGGCGACATCACGCAGCAACTCACTCGACGCACAACAACGGAAGGCGGCCAGGATTTGACCGGCTGGTTGCGAATGCCACTGGCCGCCGGTCAGCGGACGGGCACGCTGCATGTGGCCTTCTGCCCTCCTTTCGACGAACCGCCGACGGTCGAGGCCGAAGCCATTTCCGGCCCCGCGTGCCGCATCAAGATTGGTCCGGTTATGGCTCACGGCGTGCGATTGGATGCGAAGCTCGATGCGGCCGCCGAGGCGGGCGAGAGCGTCTTGGTGTGGTTTTATGCGATTTTTTCAGCGAATCGTTAGACCTCTCGTGCATGGTCTGAGGAATCGATTTAATTGCGGTTCATCCGACTCAACTATGCGCTGGGTTCCGCCTCAGACCCAGCGATTTATGGCATGCGTGTTGAAAGCGAACGGGAATGGCGGGCGGCCGTCAACCCAGGGTGCGCTCCGCAACCCTGGGCAATGGCATGGAACCGCCGTTGGGGGAAAAGATTGTGGGACTTCGGAGCCGGGAAAAAAGAATCTCCAGGCTCCGGTGCGCCCAGGGCGCGTCCAGGCCGGTGATGTTTTCTAACTTCAAAGGGCCGCTCTATGGAACCCCATCGGACACCCGACCCATGCCTTTAACAAATCCATCAACGTAGCCACCTTTGGCATAATGACTCGCTTCGTTCGGATGAACCAGAATTGAGAACGATTCATCGCTGACGGAACACGGTATGTAGTCGCGGCCCAGGGCAATCAAGCCCGCAACTCGGCTTCGGCCTTGGTCGTCAATCGCAGCCGCAAGCGGCGGATTTCCTGTTGGAGATCGAGCCTTTCGGCTTGCCAGCGACGCGAGAATTCGCACATGTCGGCGTCGCGCTGGTCGAGCTCGCGGCCTTGGGCGAGAAGCCGCGCCGATTGCTGCTCGACTTCGTCGCGGCATTCGGCTGCCCAGGCGTCGAAGTTCCGCTTTTGGCGAACGAGTTTTTCGTATTGTTCGGAGAGTTGCCCGCGAAGCCGCTCCAGCTCTTCTTTCTTCTGCTGAAGCTCCTGGTTCGCCATGCGATAGTGATCGGTTAGGCGGCGGCGGCTGCGGCCTAGGGAGCGCGTGAGCGCGGCCGATGGGGCCGTTGCGGTAAGCTCGGCCCAAAGCTCTTCGGTCGCGAGGCGGGTTTCCAGCGTCTCGCGTTGCATGCGACTCAACTCGCCGCGGAATTGCTCGAGCGCGGCGCGGGTCCGATCGACCTGCTCGGCGCGATCGCGAACTTCGCGACGCTTCGCGTTGAGGTCGGCTGCCTGCCGGAATTGCTCGGCTGCCATACGTTCGCTTTGTGCCTGCGATTCGTCGTCCAAGATGCGGCGATCGGCGATCAACTGTTCGTGCAGCCTCTGCATGGCCGACTGTTGCGATTCGATGTGCGACTCCGCTTGGATGAGCGCTTGCTCGCGTGCCGCCAGGGACTCGGCTTTACGGCGAATCGCCTCTTCTTGCAGCACGACGCTTTCCAGCGGCATCGCGGTCTCTTCGGCCTCTTCAAATTCCGCCTCGCGCTCGGCCAACCAAAGCCGCGCGGCACGCATTTCGCTTTCCACCTTTGCCGAGCGAGCGTTCAGCTCCGCCTCGCGATGATCGAGCTCTTCCTGCCGCTTGCGAAGATGCTCGGCGAGTTGGGACGCTTGGGTCTGAACCTGCCGCGAGATCAGTTCCGCATCGGCCGGCAACGGTTCTTCATCGGCCCAAGATTCCAGATCGATGCCGCCGTCGTCGAAATCGCGGATCAAACTGGGCTCGGCATCCCGCGCGGCGGTACTTGGCAGGTGGGAAGGATCGATACGAGTTTCTGCAACGAGCTCCGTCACCGAAGGGGCTTTCGCACTACGAATCTGATCGATTGTGGGATTCGACATGGCCAGCGTCGTCCAGGTTTTAAGGGAGTCTGGCGGCCGGCAGCAAAACAATCTGCGCAACCGGCAAAGTTTTCCTAGACTACTTAATCGGCACGCGATTCTGCCAAGTTGACCCGAAACGGCCCGGATGGGGTTGATTGCGTTAAAAGCAGGCAGACACCACCCCTCGAACGGCCTGTGTTACGCAATGCTTCTTCGGAGAAGGGCTACCGTGGGATGAAAAGGCTGTGGATTGTCCTCGATCAATTAACGTCGCCTATTTGACGTCGCCTAATTAACGTCGCCCGGTGCCTTCAACGAATCGGCGGGGGCGGCAACGGATGATTTGGAGTCTCCGTCGGCCGCTTTTCGCCCGCCTCGCGGGGGCATCAAGGCGACGACGATCGTCAGGACGATTCCGATGGCAAAGCCGGCTCCGATAGCGATCCAGACCCACTTGGGCGGCGGCTTTCGCGGTTTGCGCTTGGACAGATTGCGCGTTTCGCCGGAGGTGCGTGGGCTTAAAGTTGGATTGGCCCCGCTGCCCAAGACGTTTTCCAAGGAAACGCGAAAATCCTGGTTGGGCCCAAAGTCCGGCAGAGTGGGCTCGTGGAGCGGCCGGGCTTTGGGAAGGGCCCTTTCCCGCAACTTGGGGTCGGATACGGACCCCGGATCGAGCTTGCGCTTGGAAACCGGCGGCGTCGGCGATGCGGACGTGGAACGTTCGTAGTTGGCCACGGTGTCGGTCAGCGCGGGCGTCGCGGGCGATTGGGTGGCAATCGCACGCGGTATCACGCTGGAGTCGCGGCGAGGGGCAACCGTTCCGGTTTGAGTTAGCCGACGCGCGATCGGCGCGCTGCCGCTCAGCGATGCCATCGATCCGGAACTTGAAGGAGAACTGCCCACCCCGCTGCCGCGATCGGCAAGCCAGCACTTCAAGGCGGCCGATACTTCGTCCATCGACTGGTAGCGATCGTCCGCCTTTTTGGCCATCAACTTTAGGACGATCGCAACCAGATCGGCCGACACATCGGGGCGGTCGATTGAGATGCCGGGGGGCTGTTGCTTTTGATGGGCCATCAGCCGCTGCGGGAGCGTTCCATCGGGGAACGGAGGATGGCCCGTCAGCAGGTAATAGAGCGAGCAGCCCAGGCTGTAAATATCGGCACGGGCATCGACGCCGTGGCTGTCGATGGCCTGCTCGGGAGCCAGATAATCGGCGGTTCCGAGAACGTTTTCGTCGTATTGGACCGTCAGCGAAGCGCGGTCTTCGTCGGTGAATCGAGCCAGCCCCAGATCGAGAACCTTCACCACGCCCTTTTGATCGACCAGCAAGTTCGCCGGCTTGACGTCGCGATGGATTAGTCCTCCGGCATGTGCGTTTGCAAGCCCGTCGGCCGCTTGACGGGTATAGTCGGCCGCCTTGACGTAGTCCATGGGGCCAAACTTTTTGATCGTCTGCTGCAAGTCGCGGCCATCGACGAATTCCATCACCAGATAGTGCGTGTCGCCCTCGTTATCGACATCGTAGGCGCGGACGATATTCGGGTGGTCGAGCGAGGCGGCCGCTCGGGCTTCGCGATGGAAGCGGGCCAAGTAGGAGGTATCGTTGACGCGTTGCTTGGGCAGCACCTTGATGGCGACGCGCCGCTGCATGAGGATGTGCTCGGCAAGGTAGACGGTACTCATGCCGCCCTGGCCGAGGTGACTGAGAAGCTTGTAGCGACCGAGGAAGAACCCTCGATAGCGACCCTCCAAGAACTTGTCGCAGTGCCACGATGTGATGAGATTCGCCGCGACGAATCGCTGGGCAACGGCATCGACATCGGTCAGAGGCTGGCCGTTGGCTTCGCTTTCCAATTGCGACACGACCGCCGCCAACTGGTCCTTTTCCACCAGCTTGCTACGTTGAATCAGGTCGAGCAACGTTTCGACGTTCGGTTTCGCCATGCCCGCTCTTACCTTGCGATGAAAACCTTTGGGGCTTGGAATTCAATCGCTTTTGCCCCTGCTTGCCCCTATCTGGCTTCAATTGCCATCATAACACGATACGGCAAAGAATACCACTTTCTGACCAAAAGGAATAGAACAGTTCCGGGCAATTTACACCATTCGCGAGGCATGCCCATACCCCAGAACAGGTATTTTTCCTTTTTGGACCGACGTATTCACCGCGCGGAGCGAGATGAATTCACGTTTTTTTCGCTCAATAAGCTAAACCCACATTTCGCCCATCGCGATGGATACCCTACCGCGTTTCCTGCAAGCTGCCCGATTTGGAGACCTGCATTTCCTTGGGGTGTAGCAGCCAAAGCAGGATCGGGGCGGCCACGTAAATCGAGCTATAAGTTCCCGTTAGGACGCCGATAATCAGGGCGAAGGCGAAACCGTGAACCTCTTTGCCGCCAAAGATGTAGAGAATGACGACGACCATGATGACCGTCAAGCTCGTCAACAAGGTCCGGCTGAGGGTCTGGTTGGTGGCGTCGTTCACCATCTGCCGCGTGATCGATTGGGCCTTGCCGCGAACTTCGCGGATTCGGTCGAAGACCACGATCGTATCGTTGACGCTATAGCCGATGATCGTCAGGAACGCGGCGACGATCTGCAAATTGATCTTGAACGGCTCAATCATCGTCAGCGCGGTCATGCCGGGAATCCGTGCAAGATAGATGCTAAAGGCGATGGCACCCAGCATCACGAGCACGTCGTGGATCAAGGCGATAACTGCCGCCAGACCGAAGGCCACGCCTTGAAATCGAATCCACAAGTAAAGGATGATCAGAATCCAGCTTATCACCAACGCGACGATCGCGGAAAACCGCGTATCGTTCGCCACGGCCGAGCCGACAATATCGACGCCAGGAAAGTAGGGAAGTCCTTGTACGTTCGATTGCAGCGAATTTAGCACTGCGCTGAACTTGGCGGGCGTGATCGTCGTTGTGTTGTCGCCAAGGGCCGTCAGGCTGAGCGTCCAGTGATCGGAAGAGGAAAGCGAGTCGGAATTGGCCAACTCGACGTTAAGCATATCCTTCGATAGACCGTTGGCCACAAGAGCCGTATCGACGAGTTCCAGAACCCGCCCCTTCTCGTACTTGACCGGCGTTACGCTTCCTTCGCTCGATGCGGCGGTCGACGCATGGAAAAATATCTCGGATCGGAACGTATCCGGTTTTGCTTGAGCTTTTGCTTCCGGCTTGGTTTCTGGCTTTGCCTCTGGCTTTGCCTCCGGTTTTGGCTCCGGTTTTGGCTCCGGCTTGGTTTCTGCTTTCACTTCCGGTTTCGGCTCGGCCTTAGTCTCCGGCTTTACATCCGCTTTCACATCGACCTTTGCTTCTGGATTCGCGTCGGGTTTGGTTTCTACCTTCGCGTCCGGTTTGGCATCCGACTTAACGTCCGGTTTGGTCTCAGCCTTCGAGTCGGCCTTCGGTTCCGGTTTGACTTCCGGCTTCGCATCCGTTTGGGGATCGGCCAGTGCGATCAGCAGCGCATCGTCGCCAGCCATGGCGACCAGCCGGTCGGACGGCAACTCCCACTGCGAGCTCTTATCGACGCCCGGCTTCGCTGGCGGCTTCGCATCGGGTTTCAGATCGGGTTTCAGATCCGGCTTTGACTTCGGCGCAATGGCCGTGGGTGCTTCGAACCCCATTTCGCTCGTTACCAGTTTGCCGCTGAAAAGCTCCTGGATCGTCTTCTGCACGGTGGCGCCATCGTGGTTCGACGTGTCGATGGCAAATCGCAAACCGGCCGTCTCATCTTGGTACTTGACGTTGCTCACCGTGCCGTCGGGCAAGGTTTCCTTCTTCGAGTCGATCAGGCGACGTACATCGCCAATATCCTGCTTCTCTTTGAAGACCGCCTGCAAGGAAACGCCGCCGGTGAAGTCGATATCGAACAGGCCCGGGCCGCGGATCATGGCGACTGCGATCCCCAGAACCGTGATCAACACCGAGAAGGTTGCACAGGCCGGGAACCAGCCCATGAAGTCGATGCTCGTGTGGCCGATGATGTGCATCATTTTGATTTCGGTGACCCAGCGGCGTCGCTCGGCGACTTCAAAGAAGACGTGGGCGACGAACATGGTTGCCCAGATGCTGAGTACGGCACCCAGCCAGAAGGTCACGGCGAAACCGCGAACCTGTTCCGTGCCGAAGGCAAAGAGCACCGTCGCGGCCAGCAAGTGGGTGATGTTGGCGTCGATGATGACCACGCCGACGCGGTGGAACGAGTTGCGGATGGCCATCCGCAGGGCCGCGCCGTGCGAAAGTTCTTCGCGTAAACGTTCATAGATCAGCACGTTGTTATCGACCGCCATGCCGACGGTCAACGCCAATCCGGCCAATCCGGAGAGCGTAAACGGGGCTTTGACGAGGATCATCAACGCCACCAGGATCAGCATATTCATGCTCAGCACGATCACCGCCACGAAGCCGGCAAAGCGGTAGTAGACGAGCATGAAGAGCGGCACGACGATCGAGGAAATAATCATCGCCGTCGTGCTTTGACGGATCGTATCGGCACCCAGCGTCGCTTCCGTGGTCATGTCGCGTACCGGTTCTTGCTCCAACGCCGCCGGCAAACTTCCCGCGTTGAGGATCCGCACCAGGGTATCGACTTCCTCCTGGGTGAAGTGGCCCGTGATTCGTCCGGAATCGCTAATCGTGCTTTGCAACTGGGGAGCCGTCTGGACCTCGTCGTCGAGAACAATCGCCATGTGATATGTATAACCGTCAGGCTCCGGCACGTGCTCGCCGGTCAGCCGTCCAAGCCGGTTGGCACCCTCGGAATTGAACGAGAACAAGACCTCGGGCATGCCCGCTTCATCGGTGCCAGCCCTCGAGTCGCGCATATTCTTGCCTTCAACGTTGTAGGGATCGTTGACGCCGCTAAGGAGTAGCACTTCGATGCGGCCATCCTTGGCATCGCGGGTGGCAATTTTTGAGTTGCTGCGAAGGCTGGGGCCTTCTTCCTTCCGCACGAGGCACCATTTGGCGAGCTCTTTGCCGGAACTGTCTTTCACGAGCCGGCCCGGCTCGCCCTTGGCTTTTTCAATCAGATTCTCGTCCTTGCGAAGCGTAGCCACGATGCGGAATTCCATCGCCCCAGCCGTGCGGATGATCCGCTTGACTTCGTCGGCCTCGACTTTCTTCTGCGCATCGTTGGCACCGCTTACGGCCGGCAGGACGATCTGCACCATGTCGGTGCCGAGGCTGCGGACGGTGATTTCTTTCGTGCCGCCCAAGTTGACGCGCTTATTGATCGAGTCGATCAAGGCATCCATCTTGTCGGGACGCCATTCGGTCTTTTTCTCGTCCACGCGGTAGACCAGAATCGCGCCGCCGCCCAAGTCCACACCCAGCTTCGGCGGCCAATTGCGGGCGATGACCACCACGCTCGCCAAGACCGACAGCAATATGACGCCAAACTTCCAACCGTAGTCGGGCAACCGTATCGCCTTCGCAATCCGATTGCCGACCAGAAACGAGACCACAACCACGGCCAGGAAGATAAGCAGACTGATGAAACCGGGCGAAGTGAACATCGACATGAAAGGCGATTCCTGGATACTCTAAAAAATTTGATTTGCTAGTTCGACGTCGCGTCGGCCGTCGGTGCGTCGCCCAAAACCTGGGCGATCGAGTTGAGCGTCATGCGGAGCTTGACGTTATTACTCTCGTCGACCCGGATCGTGACTTCGTTGCTCTCTTTGCTGACATTCGTAACGACGCCGTAGATGCCACTGTTCGTCAATACACGATCGTTCTTCTTCATGGCGGACAACAACGACGCCTGACGGCTCTTTTCGCGATTCATGGGCCGAAGAATCAAAAACCAAAAGACCGCGAAGATCAGCACCATGGGAAGGAAACTGCTCCACCACGGCGGTGCGGCTTCCGGCCCAGGAGCGGGCGCGACCTCGGCCAATAAAAATATCGTCGCAAGAAACACAGTATTCAAAACACAACCCTCTGATCGATGCGGCCTGTCAGCTTTGTAAATCGGCACCGTTGGCGATTAGGCTACAACCCAAACGACCCAGGCAAAACGACCATCAAACCGACAAGGCCGGGCTACCGCGACTAGTTTGTAGCCCTGGATTTTAACTTCTTATCGCGTAAGCGACAAGGGGAACGCACAGCGACCGTTTGCCTTGAAATTTCACGAAACCAAGAAGGAACAACGAAACCCACCCCTACCTGTGGGGCATGTAGACGGATTGGCTAAATCGCAGCCGTTCACGGATTCCGAGACGGGCTCAGCAGGAAAACGGGTAGATCACGGAAAACGGTGGGAGGAGACGGCCGATCGGGGGCCGGACGGCAGCAGGGAAGGCGACGACGAGCCTGCGAGGTAAGCATGAACCGAGTCCAAGACAAATTGAAAAGCGGATCGACCCTACAGAGCGCAAGTGGGCACTCGCACTTGACAAGCGGAAATTCCACGATCAAGATCAATGGCTATCAGCTTGCTGCTGAGCGGTTCACGCAAGTATGATGCGGCAGGAACTCCGTGAACTGTTACCGGGAGCCTGCCCATGCTACGTGCCGGGCCATGCCTCGACGGGCTACGACTTGACCAGGGGGAAAGACCAGATCGTGAAGGGCATCTTGAAGAAGGCGTTTCGACCCTGGCTGCTTCGCTCGGCGAGGTATGGCCCGGCACGTAGCATGGGCAGGCTCCCGGTAACAGTTCACGGAGTTC
>JANXOJ010000581.1 GCA_025353625.1 Planctomycetota bacterium
TGCGGCCCGGCTTGATCGCTTCCGTCGAACCGTTCCGCTTCGCTATCGGTGCGGCGTCGGGCGGTGGGCTGGTGGCTTGCGGGGGAACTTTGGCGAAGTTGGCGAAGGTTTATACCATTGCCGAAACGGTCGCCCAAGGGGCGGGCATGGTCGAAGCGGGAATCCACATCCGCCAAGGCAAAGCGGGCGTCGGCGATGTGCTGGCGTTTGCCCCGGCGTTGGGCTTTGTGGCTCAGAGGGCGGGCCTGCTCGGTAAGACGCAATGCTTCGTCGCCAATACGCAAGTCATCGTCGGTATCAACGCCGACGGCAGCTACGTCACGGAAAATATCCAGGACATCAAGCAAGACGACTACGTCCTGAGCCGCCCGCAAGACGACCCCAACGCCCCGTTGGAATTGCGGCGGGTGAAGCAGGTCTTCGTTCACGCGGTCAATCGGACGCAAACGCTATCGATCCAAGACGGGCAGGGCCACATCGAGACAATCACCTGCACCGACGAGCATCCCTTCTACGTCGCCGGCACCGGCTGGGTAGCCTCAAAAGACCTACAAACCGGCACCCAACTAACCACGCCCGACGGCGGGGCGGCGGTAGTCGTCGGCAACGTGGCCCACCTTCTCGACCAACCGGTCCTGGTCTATAATTTCGAGGTCGAAGGCGACCACACGTATTTTGTCGAGGATAAGGCGGGCGGCGAAGCCGTATGGGTGCATAATAATTGTGCGCTGCGGAATGCATTGGGACTCGCGGACGGTGCCGTAGGGGAGGCGGCTCACATCGTACCCCTCGGAGTGTTCAGCGGTCGTTCCACGCTTACTCAAGAGGCAGTTAAGGACGCTCGAGCCATTCTCAAAAAAGCAGGAATCTCTATCGACTCCTACTACAATGGCTTCGTTGCAGGAACCAGAGGTCATCTCGGAACCCACAAGGACGCATTCCTTCAGGATCTCCCTAAGCAATTGAAGAAACATATAAAAGGTGGTGAAACAAAAGCCGAGTATACAAAGGCAATCATCAAGGGGCTTGATAGTATTAAGAAAGATCTTGGCCTATGATGGGCGGAGCAAAAATCGAATTGAAAAACGAACACGTCGTCTATAAACTGTTTGGCTTCCCCGATATTCCGATATATGAGGGATTCGCGTCGAAGGGCGACGTGTCTTTCCTCGGACAAGAATCGTTCGAGGACAACTTCTTCTTTTATGGCACGCCCACCACGAGGGACTGGCAAGCACCGCGGCTAGCCTCGATTTGGAAGCCGGTGGAGGTCGTCGGAAGAGTGCGTAAGTTCAACGACTTCCCGTGTGCGGATACGGTCCCAGCCTTCAGCGAACGTGCTGTTGACGCACTGCGCGACCTACTCGAACCCCACGGTGAACTGCTCCCGTTGAAATCGACTCTCGGCAATTACTACGCCTACAACGTCACAACGGTGGCGGACGTTCTCGACGTCGATCGCTCGGACGTGGATTGGGTCAGTCACGAGCATTGGCCCTACTGGCGCATGCCCAACTGGATCAAGCACTATCAATTCCTCTCGGATAAAATCGCGGGCTTGATAATCTTTCGCATCCCCGAAGAGAAAAGCAAAGCCTTTGTAACGCAAGCTTTCGTCGATCGTGCGACGGAGTGCGGCCTTGATGGGTTCAACTTTATCAAAGTCTGGCCGTTGCCGCCGGGAGTGAGTTGGAAGGAAGTCTATGAGGCAAATAGTCGTCGGAAGTCGCGCAAGGGGCTGCCGCGGGGCCGAGCATCGCGAGGAAACGCGGTCATCGTTCGTCTGAGGCTCGTCGCGGCGAAGCCTTCCAGCGCAGAAGAGGCGGAGATGAATCGCCTGATGGATGCGTTGGACGCAATACTGGTCGACGTCGATGCAGCGGCCGATGCTTCACAGGTGGGAAGCCTTGAAGGCCACGAATGGCTCGATGGCGAAGGTCGGCTATTCTTGAGTTGCCCCGACGCCGATGCGTTGGTCAAAAAGCTCTGGCCGTGGTTGAAGTCCCTGCGCTGGGAGGGGCTGGTCATGGTATTAAAACGCTACGGAAAAATCCACGACGCGTCGGCGCGGGAGGAATATGTCGATCTGGAGGGGACGAAGCCTCAATTCAAATCGCCCGTCGTACATGAGAGGCCGTTGACCGACAACGAACGCGGCGAGGTCGAGTCTTTTGCGGCAGAAGCTCGAAAGATTCTGGAGCTTCGGCCCGAGACGGCGGCGGCGGACGTTCAAGCGGCGATTCATACTTGGTTGGAGGACTTCCGCCACCGCAAGCCGCGTTTGACCAAGATCAAGCGTCAGGACAAAGCCTTGGCCATGGGCTGCTTGTGGGGCGAAACGGTCTGCAAGGAGCTCGGTTGGCAATGGGGGGCCGCGACGTTAATATCCAGCAACAGCGAATCCTATTCCATCGCGCCGCCGAAACGGCAATGCGTGGTCTTCCCCACGGACAATTTCTTCGCGCTTTTGGGAGGTACGAAAAAGCACGTCAACACGCCCAACACGCTGGAGCTTTACGAGAACCTCAAGTCGGGAAAGGTCGGCAACGGCAAGGCAAAGCGGTACGAAATCGTAGACTGATTTCTCCTTCGTGGAAGGCTACTCGAACGGTTGGTCGGACTCGATCGCGTCGCACGACGAAACGAAGAGCTTCACCGAGACCACGACCACGAAGTTCGTCAACGCGGATGCCAAAAACTGGTGGGGCGAATCGGCGGCCAGCAGCGAGACCGACAAAACCAGCAACGCGCAGAGTCACTCGACCACCAAGTCTTCCACCGGCCACAAGACCTACACCTCCACCTTCAACGTCGATGGCACGGAGACTGCGCCGGTCGTCGATAATACGACCACGGAAACCACCTCCACCAGCAGCGGTTCGATCGTTAAAAGCTCGACCGAGTGGAACGGCGCGTCGAACTATGCCGGAGAGTTGGGCGACTTCTATCTCGGTGCGTATGCAGCACATTCATCTAGATCATTCCTATGAGCTATTTTCAGCCCTCTCTCGCAAACAAATCGTGTTGCACGATCCGAGTTTAAAGGTCGGAATTTTTGGAATTAATGGTATCCCAGATCGAAAAAATAAAACCATCTTTAATTGACAACCGCAGTCTTAGTGTCGATTTATCACTGAGGTGCAAGATGGTTTTA
>JANXOJ010000640.1 GCA_025353625.1 Planctomycetota bacterium
CCCAACCGCTCCGCAACCGACGATGCGGCATGACCGTCGAACAACATTTGCACCGCTTCTTCGCGAAACTCTCGCGTGAATACACGGCGACCTTCCTTGGCATTTTCCGATCTCTTCCTGGGCATGCGCAGACTCCTTGGCCGGCATCCATTTTAAGGAGTTGCCCTGTCCGTGGAATCGGCACCACCTCATTGTTGTCCAACGGTGCGGCGGCGACAAGCAAGAATAGCGTCCGCTTCTCCAAGGGCTTGAGTAGGTACGAGATGGCCCCGCCGTTCCGGGAATTGCCGGTCAAGCCAAGCATGCAGTTCCTCTGCGCTGAGATACACCCACATCGGGATAGAACGACCAAGCCAAGGCACTTGCCGCGCTGCGTCTCAGTTGTCAGCACATTGCCAGCAGTTCCGCCGTCATTGGGGGGCAAGAGGCGGCAAAGCCTGTCACAGAAAGTCAACCAACCGGCGAAAACGATGCGATCGCAAGTCCTTGCCAGGAGTCATCTTCTGACATCAAGAAAGACAAAAGGGCACCGGATGACTCCGATGCCCAAAAGTGGAGGCGGCGGGGATCGAACCCGCGTCCCGCGACATTTCCATGCAGGCGTCTACGTACTCTAGTCAACTTAATTTGCAAACTGTCGTCGCACGGCCCCCAAGCTGACAGGGACACCGCTTGACCAGTCGGCAGCTTTTTTAATCTCGGGCGTGGCCAACATCGACCCGAAACGATCCAGATTTACAGCCGGTAGTCGGATCTAACTGGCGAAGATCCTCAACCGGGGTTGCCATTTAGGCAGCCATTGCTAGGTTAGAATTAGCAACTAATTTTTGGTCGGCTATTAACGTGGCCTGCTGACCAACCACGGCACGCAACCTGCACTTCACGCTGCCCGGTCGAATCCAATTCGCCCCCGAAAGCTACAGTAAGTATAGCCTACACCGAGGATTCGGGCAAGCCGGGTAGAATGGCGGCAAAGTACGGGATTTTTTCAAGCACGAGCCAAAGCAGCCGATTCGCCCGACGCGCGTGCTTCACACGCCCTTCCACGCCTCGACCATCGCTTCCGCGCTGAATGCGGTTGTCGCTCGTGCGCGGCCCGCTTCGCCAATGGTTTGCGCAAGTTCCGGTCGATTGAGCAGTTGCTCGGTCCAGCGCGCGAAGCCGGCGCGATGCCCGGGATCGACCAGGAAGCCCGTTTTCTCGTGGCCGATTATCGCGCACGTGCCTGGGATGTTCGTTGCCACGACGGGCACGCCGGCAGCCATTGCTTCAAGAATGGCCATCGACGAACCCGGCAGCCGCCGCGTTGACCAGCAGACATTGAGATGCGGCAGGAACTCGGCCACGTCGCTGCGATTGCCCATAAAATGAACCTTGTCGGTGACCTCAACTTGGCGACAGAACTTCCCCAATCGCTCGCGATGCGAGCCATCTCCGAAAATCAAAAGATGCACGTCGTCGCGGATCACCTTCAAAAGGTCGGCGGCCCAAATGGCGTCCTTGACGCATCGGTTGTGGTCCAGCCGGCCAATGAGCCCGACGAGTCGGCTCGACGCTGGCAATTGAAGCCGATTGAGAATCTGGCCTCGAGTCGCTGTTGGGGCCGACGCCTTGGCAACACCGGCGGGGATGACGCGGATTTTATCGGCCATTTTATCGGCCGCGATGCCTTGGGCAAGGCAACGATCGCGCACGGCCGTTGAATCGACGACTATCGCGCGAGCCACATGGCCGACATACCGATCGGCGAATCGCTCGAAGGGGCCTCTGCCTTCCTCAAACGATCGCCAAATAGCAACCACGGGTATACCGAAGCGCACGGCCATGGCGGACGCATAGAGGCGAGCGATCGGTTGCCACGCATGGATTTCATCGGGTTGGAGTTGTCGCACGAAACGGTCCAATCGCCACAGTGCAAGCGGGTCGATCGTCCATCGCCGCCCGATAACTTGGACCGGGATACCAGCACGGCGAAGTTCCTCACCTTTAGGCCCGTCGCGGTCCAAGGCGCAGACGTGCAGTTCAAAATCGGAGCTCGGAAGCCCTTGCACGAGCAGGCGCATTTGCTCCGCCGTGCCCGTGCGGTCAAGTCTGTCGATGATGTGGAGGATGCGTGTTTTCAAGAAAGTGCTAGAATGTAGTTTGACGGGGCGGCGTTCCCAGTGGGAGGGATGTTAGGATTCACTGTCTTTTCGATTGTCGCTTCCGTCTGCCCGGTTGTCCAGATAGCAGGCGAACTGCACGGGAGAACTACAACGTGCGGATTTTTGGTGGTGCGGGCGTCTCGCCTGCCCTGAAAATGCAGACGAGACGCCCGAACCACAATTTCAGCAACGGGAATTCTCAGACTTTGGAGGCATCCTATTGCATGCCGCAGCTCTGCGAATATAGACTTAACGCGAACGCAAGATGAACCACCCCGAGCAACTCCTTTCCGACCTGAAACCGGCCGACCCGCAATATGCGAGTTTTGTGGTCGATCGCTTGTTGGCGGCGGGCCGGGCCGCGCAGGCGAGCGATCTGCATTTGCAGCCCACGGCGAAAGGGCTGGAAGCTAAACTTCGCATCGACGGCGTGCTGCAACCTCTGGCCCTCGTTCCCAAGGCGCTTGCCGCCAATGTGATCGCACGGCTCAAGGTTACCGCCGAACTGCTCACCTATCGCACCGATACGCCCCAGGAAGGCCGCATCCGCATGGGGTGCAGCAACGTGGAAAGCGGCGATATAGAATACGGCGATGTCGAAATGCGGCTGAGCACCTTCCCCACGCTCCACGGCGAGCGAGCCGTCGTACGACTTTTCGGACGCACCGGCCAGTACGAACGGCTGATCGATCTGGGCCTGCCCGACGACGTGCTGCCATCGCTTAAAAACGTGCTCGGCGAAACGGCGGGGGCAGTGCTGGTTTCCGGCCCAGCGGGCAGCGGCAAGACGACGACCGTCTATGCGTCCCTTCGCGAGTTGGTCGCCCAGTCCAATGGGGCTAGATGCCTCGTTTCGATGGAAGACCCGATTGAAAGCGCGGTGCCCGGCGTGGCCCAAGCTCAAGTCAATCCGAACGCGGGACTCGACTTGGCCACCGGGCTGCGTTTCCTTTTGCGGCAAGACCCGGAGGTGATTGTGGTCGGCGAAATACGCGACCGCGCCACTGCCGAAGCGGCCATGCAAGCATCGCTCACCGGCCATTTGTTGTTAAGCACCTTTCACGCCGGCAGCGCGGTGGAAACGTTGGGCCGACTGCTCGATATGGGCATCGAACCGTATGCCTTGCGGAGCAGTCTGCTAGCAATCCTCTGCCAGCGGCTGCTGCGGCGGTTATGTACGTGCGCCGTTGAGATCAACAACCCCGACGACTTCCTGGGGCTACCGGTTCGCCATGCGCGGCGACCGGTGGGCTGCAAGGAATGTGGTGCGAGCGGCTATCGCGGGCGGATTCTGCTCGTGGAAATGCTTCTGCTCAAGTCGGCGAAGGCCGCCGAATTGGGCCGGGCCGTGCTGGACAAGGCCGATACGACCGTGCTGAAGCCGCTTGCCGTCCAGTCGGGCATGATTACCCGTTGGCAAAGAGCCATTTCCGCGGTCGAAAGCGGCGCGACCAGCCCGGCGGAAGTACGGCGGATTTTGGGGTTGGCAAAGTAAGTCCATTCGGCCGCGACGGACTATTGTGCGTTGAATCGCTAGAAGACGCCAAGTTATTTCGTGGGGATGCACAAGGGTTCCTCCCGGCAGGTGGAACCTACTTCAGGAGAACTGCAACGTCTGGGAATTGCCGTTGCTGAAATTGTGGTGCGGGCGTCTCGCACGTATTTATTAGCGCGGTCGGGACGCCCGCACCGCAAAAATTGGACTTTGCAGGTCTCCTGGAACCGACTTGCGGTCGGTTGACTCGCTCATCCCGCATCGTTAGAATCAGACTGGCGGTGGGAGTGTAACTGGGTCCAAGGGAGCGTGTACGGCCATGAAATGCCAACAGTGCGAACGTCCGGCTACGTTTCACATCACTGAATTGACGGGCGGTAAACCGCAAGAGTTGCACCTTTGCGAAGAACATGCCCGGCATTATTTGACCACAACCGGGGGTGAACCGTCGGGATCGGGGGGTATGGCAGCCGCGCTGGCACAACAAGTCCAGCAGATGGCGATTGGCCAAACTGCCGAAGAACTGGCCCACCTCGACCAACAGGCATGTCCCGTATGCGGCATCACTTTTTATGAATTCCGCAGCCAGGGCCGGCTGGGCTGTCCCCACGACTATGTGGCATTCACGAAACAGTTGGAGCCATTGATATATAATGTACACGGCGAGTCGGAGCATGTCGGCAAGCGGCCTCGCCGCTCATCGGGCAGTAGCGAAGAGCGGACGCAGTTGATCCGCCTCCGCCGCGAAATGAGAGAGGCCGTGGAGAACGAGCTCTACGAAAAGGCTTCCGAGCTTCGCGATCAGATAAGGCGCATTGAAACGGAACAGGTAGCCTAGCCGTGGAAATCAAAGAGTTGACTCAAACCAGCGGCGAATGGCTGCGAGGCGATGGTCCCGAGGCCGATATCGTCATCAGCAGCCGCGTGCGGCTCGCCCGCAATCTGGCGGAGTTTCCTTTTATACGTCGGGCCACGCCGCAAGATCGCGTTCAGATCGAACGCATTCTCCGCGATGCCATCATCCATTCGCAAGTGTCCAATTCCCTACTCTACATTGCTTTGGACGAACTGGAAGCCGTCGATCGGCAATTGCTCGTGGAACGGCACCTCATCAGCCGCGAACATGCGGAAGCACAAGGCCGTCGCGCGGTGGCAATCGATAAGGCCGAAAAGTTCAGCCTCATGATTAACGAGGAAGACCACCTGCGGATACAGGTCATGCAGAGCGGCTTCAACCTGCAAAGCGTCTGGCAGCAGATCACGGCCATCGACGACGCCATCGAGCAGCGCGTCACCTACGCATTCCATGAGCGTCTGGGATACCTGACCGCCTGCCCAACGAATGTCGGCACCGGGCTGCGTGTGAGCGTGATGCTGCACCTGCCTGCGCTGGTGATTACGCGGCAGATTGAGAAGGTCTTTCGCAGCTTGCAGAAGATTAGCCTGGCGGTGCGGGGGCTGTTTGGCGAAGGCTCGCAAGCGATGGGCGACTTCTATCAAATCAGCAATCAGATCACGCTGGGCCGAGGCGAGGACGAACTTGTCCAACAAGTCAACGACATCGTGCCGGTTATTATCGACTACGAGCGGCAAGCGCGGCAATTCCTCATCAAGGAAAGCCAGGAGAACCTGCACGACCGAGTGAGCCGGGCTTACGGCATCCTCCGCACGGCGCAGACGATCAGTTCCGAAGAGACGATGCACTTGCTGAGCAGCGTTCGCATGGGCGTAAACCTGGGCCTGATTCCCAAGCTGCAAATCGCCGACATCAACGAGCTTTTCATCCATACGCAGCCGGCCCATCTTCAGAAGCGCACCGGCGGCGAGCTCGACAGCGCAGATCGCAACATCGAACGTGCCCGCTATCTCCGCCAATATCTCAACCGCGAAGAGGGTGCCAATCGCGCGGAGAAAAACTGAGGGACCGAGGCGAATGCTGAAAAGTAGTGGAAAGAGATCGACGAACAAATCACCTCGGCCTTCACGGCACGTTTCCTGATTTTTCGCAACCGCGTTGAGAAGAGTTTGGTGGCAACAGGCCCAGATGCATTGAAGGAGGACTTTATGCACAGAGAAATTCGCAGAAGCGGATCGTATTTATTTTGCGCGACACTGTTGGGAGCGTCGCTTTGGCTGGCCGATTTTGCCCGTGGCAATGCCCTACTGCCCTTGGGAACTTCAACCGGCGGCACGGCGATGAATTCAACCGTTTGGAACTATGCAAAAGCCACCGACAACTGGAATTTTCCCACGGACGCTGGGGCCGGGTCATTTATATATTCACCATCCGTATCCGGTGGAGCGAGCCAAAGCGGCGGTACAGCGACACTCGTGTTAACCACGAGCTCCGGCACTCCTCCAAACAACCGTGGAACGGAAATTTTTAGTAATGTCGATATTAACGGAAGCACGACCGGCAGCATGTCGTTTACCTTAACGGGCGGAGGCAACAATTATTACGGAATCAAGTTCGACGCTACGGTACAGTCGGCAAATCTGCCGCATGGAATCGTTTCGTCATTCTTCCTTTATACGACCAATAATTCGAACGCCGCAAATGAAACGGACTTTGAAGTATATAAGACTTCGAGTGATGCAATCAATGGCACGGCTACGATCCTTCTGTCGAACTGGCGCAATTGGCCGGGTGGAAATGTGACTCAAGACGGAAAAACGCATTGGAGTTATGCAACGTCCGCAGCGAACAGTTTCATTAGCAGTCCCGAGACGTTTTCGGTTCGATGGTTTCAGGATCATACGGAATGGTGGATCAATAACAGTTTAGCCTATTCATCGAACCGTGCCGTTGCCGATCCTGGAAACTACATGACAATCCGCCTTAACTATTGGACGCCCGGTAGTGGTTGGAACGATCCATACAACGCCAATCTGAACGTTCAATACCCAAATTCGACCTTCAATTACAATGCAACCGGCATCTCTGCCACACAGCTTTCTTCCAGTTCCTATGCAATCAGCACGACCGGGACCAACGCGGCAATTTTCGATACTGGATCGCCGCAAGTCCTAACCAACTCCGTCACTGGATCGGGCAGCATATCGGTAGTCGGCACGAGTATACTGACGCTATCCGGCTCAAACACCTATACCGGCACCACGACGCTCAACTCCGGTGCGCTGCGGCTGGGAAGTTCCGCATCTTTGCCGGGCGGCGTTGGTTTAGCTGGCGGATTGAGCAATCTGGTATTCGCTGGCGGAGTGTTGGAATTGGCGAGCGGAAACTTTAGTCGAGGTCTTGGAACGCTGGCCTCGCAGGTGCAGTTTTCCAACTCCGGGGGTTTTAGTGCGGTTGGAGCCAACCGCACGGTAAATCTTGGCGGCAGCAAGGCAACCCTCTCCTGGGGCAGCGGAAACTTCGTGCCCAGCGGCTCTGCGCTGCTGCTGGGCTCGGCCGGCGACACGGCAACCATCGACTTCCAAAATCCAATCAACTTGGGTGCCCTCTCGCGAACGATTCAAGTCGTACATGGATCGGCCGTCGCCGATGCCAAGCTAAGCGGCTCAATTAGCGGCAGCGGTGGCTTAATTAAAACCGGCAACGGCCGACTCGTGCTTTCTAATTCAAACACATTTACTGGTGGCTTAGTCATCGGTGGCGGCAGCATCGAACTAGACAGTCGGAATGCCTTGGCAAACGGCATTGGCCTCAACGTCTCGGCAGGTGCCGCGTTGATTTTGGAAGGGCCGACTGCCCCAGTGACGGGCCCGACTGCCGACGAAACGGCTCCTCCAAACGCCGTGCCGGAGCCAAGTACGTTGGCACTCCTTATCGTCGGCGCAACGGTTATTTTGTTTGCACCAAGGAATGCTAAACGCTGATAGTGCAGGAAAAGAAAAGGCGACATCCACCAAATAGGTAGTTTGCGCCGTCTATCATCGGAACCGGGCGTGGCAACAGCTAAACACCCGCAGAAGATAGGCCATGTGAAAGTCGCGGCTATTCACAAAAAGACGGTCCACCTAGCCGCATTGTGTTCTTACTCAAACACCGCAACTCCATCAGGAGGCCGTCTGGCCGTTGCCAAGCAGCCCCGCTCTTGTCGAGAACCAACTGGGACTCGAATCGCTCGATGGTTGCACGGAGTTCAGCTGCGATTTCGTTCACCGGCAGATCGACTGTGGTTTGGTTCTCTGATCGCGCCAGAGATTCAAGCATAATACACCCTGCAACCGGAGCAATCGGCGTTGGCACCAGTGAGAGCCTGTGTGAAAACTCAATTTTGAATACTCATCCAGGAGCCAGACCCCCAGATCGCTCTGGCGATCGCTCTGGGAATTCAGGATTCAAACGTCGCGCAGCTCAACGATGCCGCGAATCCCACACAGAGCTAAATATGTCGGCGGCTTTATAAAAGAGGATGCCACCGAATCCTTCATCGTCAGATCCCGGAAATTCTTGAACCGATGGAAAGTGATAAAATTCGCATCGTGCCCGCTGTGGGCACCGCCTTCGCCGTCATCGTATGCCGTGCGCGACACGGCGATGATGTCTTCACCCTCAATCAGCCAGTCTATGTATTGAAACGCATGGGTGTTCCAATCCTTGTGATGCAAAACGATGCAGCGGGTGGTCCACTCTTTCAGATCGGGTGAACTGATCAGGCTTAACGTGTTGCGAGTTCGTTCGGAATTCACCGTGGCGGCATCCTGCGGAAGGATGTCGTTGGTCAGCGACCAATATAAATTAGTCTTGTCATCATGGCGGATGGTGAATTTCTTGTCTGCACCGGGCAGCTTGATGAAGCCGGTTTTGGGATCAAACGTCGCGGTCTTTCCATCCTTGCTGATCTGCACGCACGCTGCAATGCTCCAGGCGGGCCGGGCATCCACTCTTAAAATATCGACAATGTTTCCATCGGGGGCGACGACGACGTTCCCCTCCAGCCAGCCACCGAATTTGCCATCCAGCCAGGTGGCGTCCCGCACTACATAGTTGGAAAGCGCCCAGCTTTTTGCGTTCAGCAGATCCGCATCCACCGGCGCGCTGATGGCCATTGCCCGGAAGCATTTCCCCCACCCGCCCGGTCCGCTGGCGTCTTCGATACATCGCCAGATGCGCCCGTCATGTTCCACTACCGGCACCGGCGCGGTGTGATACTTGCCTTTTGCAAGCAGGCCGTGTTGTTCATCCTTTGGATCAGTCCAGGACACTCCGCCGTCGGTTGACCGGCGGATGAGCAGATCGCTGTATTCGCGACGCACCCCCATCAGATACAGGTCGCCCTTGTGCATAAACAAAGTAGACCAAAGCGCGCCCGTGATCTTGGAAATCTCTTTCCAATTTTGTCCGCTGTCATCGGATCGAAAGATTCGAGTGATTGCGCCGGTGTAGTAAGCCGATTTCGGCCCGAACTCATCGTGAGCGGCGAGGTAGCTGCCATCGGCAAGTACCGTTAAACTGGGCGACCCGATATAGATGCCCGACTTGGCGGCGGAGTGGTTAATGGCCACGCCCGGCACATCGGCGTATTGGCCGGGTGCGGCATACGCGCGGCTCAGCGAGATCGCCACCATCGCCAAAATCCAAATTTGAAATCGCGGGTTTCCCATGATCAATACTTTATCATTCCCTGGCGGGCGGCGGCAGAATAACTGTTTGCAAACGGTTCCTGGACGTTCTGCCCGCCAAGTAGCAAACCAAAATCGCGGCTGCGGATATCCGTGCCCTTGATCATGCGAAGGCTGCCGTCCAAGAACGCATAGTTCTGCCCTTGCTGTGCGGTTCATTTACGATGATCGTGCCCGAGCCAAAACGCATCCAACCAGACCAGCAGGCGACGGTTTCGCTGGGACTCCTGATTCGTGATAGGAAATTCGATTTCACTCAGGATTGAGCATAACCCAGGGAAAGGTGGGAAACAATTGGGGCTCGGGGGTAGGCGGCTAGCCGC
>JANXOJ010000651.1 GCA_025353625.1 Planctomycetota bacterium
CTTCCGAACAATTTCGGCGTTGGTTACGTTTCATTAGTAGAAGACCTGCGAACGAGCGGATATAATGGAAGCAAGGGTTCCGCCCCCGCTTGTTGCGTCTGGTTATTCAAAATGCACCCAGGAATACGGAAGACCAACGGATATGGAATGGAAACACGTCGAAGCAGCCGAACGATATTACTCCGGACCCCTCTTGTGGGATGAATTGCCGCCGGAGCTTGAGGCCAGGGCGAGGGCACTTTACTACAGTTGCGGCTTATACCTGATGCCAACGTTCGAGCAGTGGGAAATCGGCTTTTGCCGCGAAGAAACGCCGGAAAAAGAGATCGTCGTTTGGGAATCGATCGATGCGGCCTTTCGCGATTATTTCCAAGAACACGAGTTGAATGCCGAGTTGGCCGCGGATGTCGTTTATCATCTGCTCGCCATATCGCTGAGCATGGAGAAGCCGGAGCCGCTCTATCAGGAGTTGAAGCGGCTCTACGCATCGTGAGGAGCGATTAGCGCAACGCTTCCAATGGCTTTTGCCGGACGGCCGAGATGGCCGGCAATAGGCCGCCGATCGAGCCCATCAGCAGCGATAGGAACATCCCCGCAGCCCAGATGTGTGCGTCGACGACCATCACTAAAACGACCGATTTGCCGCCGGGGCCGCCGGAACTTAATACGCTCGTTGCCGATGCGCCGTTGCAAAGCGATCCGATCGCGCAACCCAACAGCCCGCCGATCAGGGCGATGATCAGCGATTCCAACAGGAACGATACCAAGATGTGCCAACGGGCGTAACCCAGCAGCCGCAGCACGCCGATATCCTTGATGCGGTTGCTGATGGCCGCGAACATGGTGTTCATCACGCCAAAGATGCCGCCGATCGACATCACGATTGTCACGAAGATGATCGCAAAGAGAAATTGTTTGTTCGCCTCGGCCAGAGACTCGTAATACTCCTTCTCGACAAACGCGGCGACGGTCGCCTTTTGATAGTCCTTGCGGAGAAAATCTTTGAGTTCCTGGGCCTTCTCGGCACTCGCCGTGCGAAGCAAGAGAGTCGTCACGCTATCCTTGCCGAAGACCGGGCCGACGAGCGTTTTCTTTGCCCAGATTTCTGAACTGTAGGCCGACCCGGCGGACTTCATAATGCCGGTAACGATCCAATCCCGCGCGCCGAGGCGGAACGTGTCGCCCACATCGAGCCGCTTGGGATTCTTGGCCGCTGCGATTTCCTCCGGCGTGCGATCCGCCGCCAACTCTTGCGCCACGCCTTCCCCAACGACGGCCTGAATCACGGTGCCCGCTTTGGCATCGCCGCCGGGCATCTCTTGCGAGCCGGCATCGGAAAACCAGCTTCCGCCGGGCAGCATGTGGATGTTATGAACCTTCTCGGCCAAGCCGGCATCGGAGACGCCGCGCACCTGTAGGAAGCGGCCCGTTGGTCGGCCCGGCTTGGGGCTGCGAACCGGTTGCTTGACGATTAGATAGGTTTCGCGGCTGGCCAAGGGTCGGTCGGTGCCCTGCTCGCGTTCAACCTGTGGAAGCTGCTCGATCTCGCCGAGATCGCTGATATTGAGATTGCTGATGCCCTCGTCCGTGGCTCCTTCGGAGAGCAGCAGCACATTGCCCGGCTCACCGGTGCCTTCCGTCATTTTTTGCATACCGGTGGTGAAGGCCAGCATGACGACCAAGAGCGCGACGACGCAGGTAAATGCCACGGCCGTTAGCAGCGTTGTCAGCCAGCGCACGGTGATGTTTCGGATGGTGTAGATGAGCGGCACGCGATTGATGAACAGGAGCACGGCAACGATCGCAACGGACGCGCCGAGCACGATCCATAGCGTCGGTGGATTGTTCATTTTCGTTGGCGATTCCGCAGCAAGGAGGAGATTCAACATGCGAGCGATTCCTAAAAACTTATACGATGAAAGGAGCGCGTTTCAATTCCTGCGGCCCTCAACTGCGGTCCCACTCCCGTCGGTTGGGAGAGGGGAGTTTCCGTCCTTATGCGACCTTGGAAAAGACTTCTGCCGGTTTGACGCGG
>JANXOJ010000672.1 GCA_025353625.1 Planctomycetota bacterium
GCGAGAGGGTGAAGTCATCGTTCTTGGGCATGTTGCCGCCCACGATCAGCGGAGAGCGGGCAATCGACCAAAGGGTCATCAGCGCGTACTGTTCGTCGTGGGTGAAGTTGGTCCAGTTTCCCTTGCTCTGCCAGGCGCGAACGTTCCCCAGCGGAAGCATGTCTGCATCGGGAAAGTGCCCCGGTCCACGGTAGGGCGTCCAACGGTCCAGTCGCGCGAATTGAGCGTAGAGGGCACCCCAACTGTCCCAAAAGTCGCCGCTGATCCGCCACATATTGGCATTCATCTCGATGTGTTGCCCCTGCTCCAAGGGCGTGCCGCCGGGCGAGGTCGAGAAGACGATCGGCCGGCCGGTCTCGTCGATCGCTTTGCGGATGGCCTCGATCTCGCGATTGCTGTAGGGAAATGAAAGGTCGTCGACCTTTACGAAATCGACTTCCCAGGAGGCCATCAGTGCGAAGACCGAATCGTAATACGCTTGCGCGCCCGGCTTGCTCATATCGACCCCGTACATGTCGGTGTTCCAAATACAGACCGACTTCGTGTCGGCAATATCGACGGCGTGGAACTTCGTGCCCAAGATGGGAACGTTTTGAGCGACGGCTTGGCGAGGGATGCCGCGCAGAAGGTGAAGGCCGAACTTCAGACCTTTGGCATGGATGGCATCGGCCACCGGTTTGAAGGAGCGGGATTCCTTGGTGAGCGGGAAGCGGTTGGCCGCCGGAAGCAGGCGACCGTTGGCGTCCATTTCCAACGCGGCATTGCGACGATACTCGGTCGTATGGGCGAGTGGCTCATACCACTGAATGTCGATCGTAATGATGTTCCAGCCGTGGGACTTGAGATTCTTCTCCATGTAGTCGGCATTGGCCAGCGCGTCCTGCTCGTTGACGCCGGCCCCGAAACAGTCCCAGGAATTCCAGCCCATCGGAGGCGTCGCTGCCCATTGGTGAAACTTGGGTGACGGGGCTACTGTAGGCGGTTGTGCCGTTGCCGTTCCCAACGGCAATCCACAGAGCATGAGTTGAACGAGGCCGATGCCGGCAATAGTTTGTATCGAGTTCATTGAAGTGTTCCTACTGCGGTGGGACGAGAACTAAATATAACCGCGTCGCCGTTGGGGTGCAATCGCCCCGTCTGCCGTCATACGTGCAGGCGAGACGTCGGCACCACAATTTCAGCAACGGCAATTCTCAAACTCTGTAGCCGATCAAGGCGCGGCGATCACCCACCGTTGCTCCTCGTCCCCGGTGATGGTTTGAAGCGCAACTCCATTGCCCGGCTCTACTTTAACCGTTGCCGTGAGGGCGAGGTTCTTGACCTTGGAAGCAATGCGGTAGCTGCCGTCGGTGAGTTGATCGATTTTCCAGAGTTGATTGTCGGCACCGGTGGACGCCGCGCTCTTTGCCGTCTCGCCCGATGCTTCTAAACTGGTGCCGCCAGCCGAACCGACGATTTTATAGAAGCCACCGCTGGCGGGTGCGACGCTCCACTTCTGATTGTCGCGAACCAAATATCGGGCGGTTTCCACGGCACTCGCGGCGTCGGCGGACGATTGTAGCACCGTGCCGGTGCGTTTCGAGCGAATTTGATACGTTCCCTCGCGAACCGTTTCTCCCGGCAACGGCCAGCCATCGACCGTCCAGAGTAGCGGGCGAATGTCGAGAACGGAGCGTCCAACGCGGCCCAAGACGGCTTCGTAGTGGCAACTGAACTTTTCCACGCCACCCTCCACGAGCCGCCCGAAATGTCCCGGCCCGATTTGATTTCCGGCCGAGCCGAGAAAGAGCGTGCCCTTACCGTCGGCCAGGTCTTCTCCGTGACGATCGAGATAGGGGCCGGTGACCTTTCTCGCCCGCCCAACGCGGATGTTATACGTGCTGTTTTTCCCCTGACAGCAACTCCCATGATTGACGAAGAGGTAATAGTATCCGTCGCGGTAGATGATGTCGGAAGCTTCGCTGTGGCTGGCGATGATCTTGACTGGCGAATGGGCGGCGATGCGGAGGCCCGTATTGCGGTCCAGTTCGACGAGTTCAATTTTACCGTGATACGAGCCGTAGCAAATCCAAAGCGTGCCGTCGGGTGCTTGGCAGACGCCGGGGTCGATGGCATTGAGGTCTTCACCCTCGACCGAATGAACGACCATGCCGCGATCGGTCCATTTGTAATTGGGATTGTGCGGATCGAGCGTGGGGCTAGTCATCAGGCCGACCGCCGATACATACTGACCCCAGGCGGAAACGGAATAGTACAAATAGTATTCGCCGTTGAGCTTAATAATGTCGGGTGCCCAAATGCCGGCTCCGTTGTTCTTCGGCACGAATGAATTTACCGATGCCGGAATGCGCTCGAAGACCCGTGGACCGCGCTCCCAGCTGAATCCGTCGCTCGAAGTCAGCACGGAAACACCGCGACCGGTGCCGTAGACGTAATACTTCCCATCGCAGGCAACGACCGTGGACGGATCGTGAATGCCCAGCATCCCTTCGAGGGCCAGCGCGGGAGTCGTACCCATCGCGAAAAGGGCCCAAGCACAAATCGAGCCGAGCGAAACCGGCCTATGAAATATCGAAGGTTCAATACGCACGTCAATATCCTCTCATCCCAACTCTCCGCACTTTAGGCGATTGGCCTTCCATGGGCGGATCGAATTAGATCGATTATAGGCATGGTGCCACTCCAAAATCAACTCCGCGTTTTTGTGGTGCGCCTCAATAAATAGGCGCGAGACGACCGCACCGCAAGTTCAGCAACGGCCATTCTCAGTCCATGCAGTTCTCCCGTGCGATCGCTGCCCCCGCTGGAAATGTATGCGGGATGCGTATAAACTCTATGGATGGATGATCTAGCCTCAACCCCCGCGCTTTTGCAGCTTCGTACCCTGCTTGCCCAACGCATCGCCATCCTCGATGGTGCGATGGGCACCATGATTCAGCAATTCAACTTCTCGGAGTCCGATTATCGCGGGAAGCAATTTGCTGCCTTTCACCGCGACTTGAAGGGTTGTAACGACCTGCTCGCAATCACCCAGCCCGAGGCCATCGTCGGAATTCACCGTGCCTACCTGGAAGCGGGGGCCGATATTCTTTGCACGAATACGTTTAATGCCAACAGCGTGTCGATGGCCGACTACGACTTGGTAGATCGGGTCCGCGCCATCAACCTGGCGGGCGTTGCCTGTGCTCGCCAAGCGGTCGGCGAGTTCCGTGCAAGTCGCCGGCTGGGACCGGATGTGGTTGGCCCGTTCGTTGCCGGATCGATTGGGCCAACGAATCGCACGACCTCGCTTTCGCCCGACGTCAACAATCCCGGCTATCGTGCGGTGACGTTCGATCAACTCGTGGCGACCTATTACGAGCAGGCGGCGGCGTTGGTCGATGGCGGTGCCGATATCCTCCTAGCCGAGACCGTCTTCGACACGTTGAACCTCAAAGCATGTCTAGCCGCGCTCGACGATCTTTTTGCCGACCGCAAGACGCGCTGGCCGGTGATGGTTTCCGTGACGATCACCGACCTAAGCGGCCGCACCCTTTCGGGCCAGACTTTGGCTGCGTTTTTGGCCTCGATCGCGCATGCCGAATTGTTGAGCGTCGGGATCAATTGTGCCCTGGGGCCATCGCTCATGCGGCCCTACGTTGAAGAACTTTCGCTGACCTGCCCCGCGCTTTCGAGTTGCCATCCCAATGCGGGCCTGCCGAACGAGTTCGGCGGCTACGACGAGACGCCCGCTCAGATGGGCCTGATCCTAGGCGAGTTTGCCGCGAACGGCTGGGTGAATATCGTCGGTGGCTGCTGCGGAACGACACCGCCGCACATCCAAGCCATCGCGGACGCCGTCCGCGACGTGCCGCCACGCTGCCCGCCTCCGGCAAGCCACCACACGACGCTCAGCGGGCTGGAGCCGCTAGTAATTCGGCCCGACAGCACCTTCACGATCATTGGCGAGCGGACGAACGTCTCCGGCTCGCGCAAGTTCGCCCGTCTGGTTCGCGAAGGGCATTTGGCCGACGCCGTAGCGATCGCGCGGCAGCAAGTCGAGGGCGGGGCGAACATCATCGACATTAACATGGACGAAGGTCTGCTCGACGGCCCCAAGGTGATGACGGAATTCCTCAACCTGCTGGCCGCCGAGCCCGACATCTCCCGCGTGCCGGTCATGATCGACAGTTCGAGTTGGCCCGTGCTGGAGGCCGGTTTGAAGTGCGTACAGGGCAAGTCAATCGTCAATTCGATCAGCCTCAAGGAGGGCGAAGAGCATTTTCTGGAACACGCGCGGCTCGTACGAAAATATGGCGCGGCGTGCGTGGTCATGATGTTCGACGAAGAGGGGCAGGCCGTCACCGTCGAGGATAAGATTCGCATTGCCAAGCGGGCCTATAAGTTGCTAACCGAAAAGGCGGGCATGAAGGCTTCGGATATCATTTTCGATCCAAACATCCTCGCCATCGGCACCGGCATGGAAGAGCACGCCCGATACGGCGTGCATTTCATTGAGGCGACGCGGAAGATCAAGGAATTGCTGCCGGACGTGAAAATCTCCGGCGGCGTGAGCAACGTTTCGTTTTCCTTCCGTGGGAACGATACGGTTCGCGAGGCGTTTAACGCGGCGTTTCTCTATCATGCCATCCATGCCGGCCTCGATATGGGCATCGTCAACGCCGGACAGTTGGCCGTTTATGAAGATATCGAGCCGACCCTGCGCGAGCGCGTGGAAGACGTGATCTTCGACCGTCGCCCCGACGCCACCGAGCGGCTCGTCATTCACGGTGCCACGCTCGACGGCAAGGCCGCCGTGGAGGACAAGGCCGATCCCGTCTGGCGGCACGGCAACGTCGAGGAGCGGCTCAAGCATTCGCTCGTCCACGGCATCGTCGATTTCATCGATACCGACGTTGAAGAAGCCCGCCAGAAGTACGCCACTTGCCTGGAAGTGATCGAGCAGCCGCTCATGGCGGGCATTCAGGTCGTTGGCGATCTGTTTGGCGACGGCAAGATGTTTCTGCCGCAGGTTGTGAAGAGTGCGCGCGTGATGAAGAAGGCGGTGGCCTATCTCATGCCGTTCATGGAGGAGGAGAAGCGGCAGTCCGGCACGAGCGGGGCGGAGCAGAACGGCCCAAGTACGCGCGGCACGATCGTCATGGCCACGGTCAAGGGCGACGTACACGATATCGGAAAAAATATCGTCGGCATCGTACTGGGGTGCAACAACTACAAGGTTATCGACCTCGGAGTCATGGTCGCCTGCGACAAGATATTGCAGGCCGCCCTCGATAACGATGCCCAAATTATCGGCCTCAGCGGGCTGATCACGCCGAGCCTGGAAGAGATGGTCCATGTGGCCCGCGAGATGCAGCGGCGGAAAATGAACGTGCCGCTTTTGATCGGCGGAGCGACGACCAGCCCCAAGCATACGGCGGTCAAGATCGCGCCGGCCTACGAGCATGAAGTGGTGCATGTGAAGGACGCCTCGCGCTGCGGCCCGGTCTGCGAAAAGCTGCTCAATCCCGAGAAGCGGCCGCAATTCGACGCCGACAACCGCGTCTATCAGGCCGAGATGACTGCCGCCTATCAGCGACGGCAGGAGTTGAAGTTGGTTTCCTACCGCGAGGCGTGTGCGGGCCGCTTTGAGACCGATTGGGCCGCACACGACATTCCCGTGCCTTCGTTCTTGGGCGTGCGAACGCTGGTCAACTACCCGCTGGAAGACTTGGTGCCCTACATCGACTGGGCGCAATTTTTCGCTGCCTGGGAAATGCGCGGCAAGTTTCCCGACATCCTCAAGCATCCGGAGCGCGGCGCGGAAGCCCGCAAGTTATACGACGACGCACGCAAGTTCCTCGATGAGATTCTCGCCAAAAAACTGCTGGAGGCTCGGGGCGTCTATGCGTTCTGGCCGGCGGCTTCGTCGGATGACGACATCATTCTTTTCGAGGATGATACGCGCGGCGAGGAAAGGGCCCGGCTGCATAATCTGCGGCAGCAATGGTTGAGCGAGTCGCGGACGCGCTACTTCTGCAACGCCGATTTTGTTACCCCCCTATCGAGCGGCCGCAAGGACTACGTGGGCGGATTCGCGGTCACCGGCGGCCTGGGTTGCGATGAGCTCGTCGCCCGTTGCGAAGCGGACAACGACGACTATAGCGCCATCATGGCGAAGGTTTTTGCCGACCGGCTGGCCGAGGCATTTGCGGAGCGGTTGCACGAAATCGTGCGGCAGGAATGGGGCTTCGGAAAGGGCGAAAATCTGTCCGTGGACGCAATGCTCAACGAGAAGTATCGCGGCATCCGCCCCGCACCGGGCTATCCGTCGCTGCCGGACCACACCGAGAAGCGGACGCTGTTCGATCTGCTCGATGTTGAGAAGAACGCCGGCATTTCCCTTACGGAGAGCTACATGATGCACCCGGCCGGCTCGGTGAGCGGCTTGTACTTTGCCCATCCCGGCTCGCGATACTTTGCCATCGATCGCATCACGCGCGATCAGGTGGAAGACTATGCTCGACGAAAGGGCTGGAAGCTCAAAGAGACCGAAAAGTGGCTCGCGCCCGTTCTGGCGTACGATCCGGATTGACCCAATCACCAACGTGTACGAGACTCGACCATGCACCGTGCCATCCTGTTCCTCTTCCTCGTTCTGTCGGCAACGCGCACCCATGCCGGCGATCTGCCGACCGAAACCAATTCCATCGGCATGAAGCTCGTCCTCATCCCGTCGGGCAGCTTTTTGATGGGCAGCCCCGAGTCGGCCGAGCAGATTTCCAAGAGCTTTCCCGCTTATAACCGCAAGCCGGAGGAATTTGCCGACGAGTTTCCTCGCCACGAAGTTCGCATTTCGCGGCCATTCTTTTTGGGCAAGTATGAAGTCACGGTCGGCCAGTTCCGCAAGTTTGTCGAAGAAGCCCACTACAAAACAGAAGCCGAGGCCGACGGCACCGGCGGCTGGGGGTTTAACGTGGAAAAGGGAACCTGCGAGGGCCGCCGCAAAAAATACAACTGGCAAAACACAGGTTTCCCGCAGACCGACGATCACCCGGTTCTCAACGTTACCTGGAACGATGCCATTGCCTTCTGCAACTGGCTCGGCAAGAAGGAGCAAAAGAGCTACCGCTTGCCGACCGAGGCCGAATGGGAATATGCCGCTCGGGCCGGGACGACGACTCGCTACTCCTTCGGTGACGACCCCGTAAAGTTGCTCACGATGGCCCAAGTGACCGACGATCGCGGCTTCAAAACCCATCCCGCCGTGCAGAATCTGCCGATTCCCAAGAATGCGAAGAACGCTTTTACCGTTCCGGTTGGCAGCTTTCCACCCAACGCATTCGGCCTCCACGACATGCTGGGCAATGCTTGGGAGTGGTGCAACGATTGGTATGCGGAAGATTACTACGCAAAATCACCCGTCAACGATCCGCAAGGACCGACGACCGGCAACCAGCACGTCCGTCGCGGGGGCGCGTGGAATAGCTTTCCGCTGTGGCCGCGATGTTCCTTCCGCAATTGGAACACGCCACAGAGCCGTTGCGTGAATCTAGGCTTTCGCGTCGCGGCACAACCGTAGGGCGGCGTCGAAACGAAAAACGCCCTTCGTAAGTGCGTATCGCAAAACCCATTTACGAAGTGCGTTTCCAAAAAGAGCGAAGAGGGAGGGACGCGAATATCAGCAGAAAACGCGGCGATTTATGCGTCGTCGGTAACCGGCAGGCAGAACTCCTGGACGTTGACTTTGCCAAGGCGGCGAAGCACCGTCGCAAAATCGTCACCATTGCGGTCCTTGCCGCCTTTGCCTTCCTGGCCAAAGTCCTAAACCTCCTCATCGGTTAAAATCTGAACCAACTTCCAACATAAATGTACTGGTTCAAATTTCGGGGGCCAGCTCACACGCCATTTGCAACACTTAAACGCGAGCGGTTAGACTGCTTCCATGCCTCACGAATCCCTGATCGTCGCCTGCGGACCCGATGACCGTTCTGTTTGCACCGCCAAGGGCGACATACTCCAGGCACCCGCCGATTGGTCTCTGCTGCCGCCCGGCGATCCGGCACTGACCCGTCGCGTCAAGGCGGTAGGACCGACGTGGACCGTTCAGGAAAAGCGCGGCCGCAAGGTCTTCTCACTCGGCGTCTGGGCATCGACAGCGAGCATCGAGGCCATCCGCCAGGAGTTGGCCGTCGAACGCGAACAGCCTCAGTACGCCAAGCGGCGGCAAGCCGACGCCCAGCGCCGCGAAGTTAAACAAGAGCAATATGTCGGATCGTTTCGCCAGGCCGTACTCGACTTCCTGGCTTTCGCACCCGTCTACGCCGCCCTGGCCGAGAAACTGGCCGATGCCGTGACAGCGCACGCCACGCCGGTTGGCAGCGGGACTGTGGCCCGCACCGAGCGAATCCCGGTCTCCGAACGGGCCGAGGCCGCCGTCATCGCTTGGCTGCGTCATCAGACGACGGCCTACGATCAGATGAAGATTCCTCGGATCAAAGGCCAGCGCCGGGAAACGCGACGGCTCTTGGCCGAGAAGTCCAGGCAGTTGCTGGAAGGCTATCGGCGAGGAACGCTGGTCGATAAGGCCGACTGCCCGTTGGAGCGGGCAATTTCCGGAAAATTCCTCGCAGCGAGGGAATAAACCGGCCCTTCCACGTCTCATAAAGGAAGGCCCGCGAAAATCCTGGTTTTTTTCTGTGAACCATTTCAGGACCAGCGGCGTCTGAACGATAGATACACACAAGGCGGCTCTCGTCGGGCCGCCAGGGCACCCGCTTGCGGGTCACGAGAAAGACAATGACTTCAATACGGCTAAGTCACGAAGCGCGAAAAGGAATGGGTACATTTGCTGCGGGCACCGCCGCGAAGCGGTGGTCGGCGGCGAATATGCAACCCTCCTATCCATTGCGCACCTGACACTTGGCCGTAGCTATTCCCGACGAATACCCGAAGCCCGGTGTCAGACGCGACACGGGGCTTTTTTGTTGGACTGGTAGCTGAGACGGTATAGCACCTGGCTGAAAACCAGGAGACGCGGATTCGAGCACCGCCCAGTCCACTGCGTGAAATCCGCTCACTGATCCCCGCCTCGTCTGCGTGGAAGGTGCGCCCGTACAGATGGTTCGTTCGTCTATCGGTTTTAGGATAGCGCCCTTTCAAGGCGCAGAGGCGGGTTCGACTCCCGCACGAGCTACTGAGAATCAGAACGTAGCGAAGCCTGGTTATCGCGCCTGCTCCGGGGGCAGGAGATCGGCGGTTCAAATCCGCCCGTTCTGACTTTTGTGACGGGATGTAGGGCAGCGGCAGCCCGTGTGTTTTGGGAACACAAGAGCGCGAGTTCGAGTCTCGCCATCCCGACTGGTGCAATAACGACGATGGCAAATGGTAGTCGAGGGCCGGTTTGCCCAGACACGGCTGATAACCGCGTAGTGCTGAGTTCGACTCCGGGCACCATGTACTCATGGTCGGCTACCACTAGAAGCAAGGAGAAAAAAATGGAATCGATCCGGTTGAAACGCATACGCCCGACCGACTTTGCGGGGTCGTGGTGTAACGGCAGCACACCGGACTTTTAATCCGGCACGTAAGGGTTCGAGTCCCTTCGACCCCACTCACGGGCGCGTAGCTCGGTGGTGCGAGCAGGTCTCTTATAAGGATCCGGTCGAAGGTTCGATTCCTTCCGCGCCTACTGAAAACGATACACGGGATCAAGGTGTTAGCGGCAGCACAGCGGATTCTTAATCCGCCAAGTGAGGGTTCAAGTCCCTCTGGTCCCACTGAAAGCAATGCACTGGTCGTCTAGTGGCCAAGACCCCGCACTCGTAAGGCGGCAACGTGGGTTCGACTCCCACTCGGTGCTCTGTTTGATCTTTGACAATTCGGCACACCATAACGCGCCCATGATGTAGCGGCAACCTACCTGCTCGCCATGCAGGAAACGCGGGTTCAATTCCCGCTGGGCGCTTTTCAGAGTCCGAGCTAGTCGGCATGTTAGCCAGCGCGCAGGCACTGGCCTTCAGTGCGGCCTGCTTCCGGCGCGCAGGCAGGACGTAGGAAAGCCTGGTATTCCGCCGGGCACCGACGCGCAGCGTTGGTCGTCGGGAGCACGAGATCGCGGGTCCAAATCCCGCCGTCCTGACTTTGATCCGGCATCAGATAACGGTAATCGACCTGCCTGTTAAGCAGGGGATGGAGGTTCGATCCCTTCTGCCGGAGCTAGTGAATACGGAAGGTCAAGGGCAGCCGCCTCGAAAGCGGTCGAGCGAGGAGCCTTGGGGGTTCGACTCCCTCAAGGCGCTGTGATGTGTGATCGGGGATCGGTTAGCGGCAGGCCGTCTGGCTTTGACCCAGAAGACGAGGGTTCGACTCCTTCTCCCCGAGCTATTGCGGAGTCATTCAACGGTAGGATGAGACGCTCTGAACGTCTTCATGCTGGTTCGATCCCGGCCTCCGCAGCTTGTGATATACGGAAGTCATCCGGCTGGATGAGGAGCTTGTCTTGAAAACAGGTGGCGGCAGTGATGCCGCTTGTGGGTTCGAGTCAGGGCACCGACGCGCAGCGTTGGTCGTCTTCCGATGAAAACAACATTGGGGTCGTGGTCCAACAGGAAGACACTGGTTCCGCAATCCAGCGATCCGGGTGCAACTCCCGGCGACTCCACTTGAGAAATACGGTCCCGTGGTCCAACGGCAACCACCTTAGACCCCTTGTAACTCTGTCAGGGATGCTGCCCAGCTACCACCCAAACCAGTCCAATCGCCGCAACGCCGCTGCAAGCAGTACTATTTCCCCCCACCGAAGTATTCACGAATGACCTCCAATGCAATCAAGCACCATACAGCGTTATAGAGAAGCAGCATAGTTTCCAGCGTTCCACGCCACAGTGGCGCAAATGTGCTACACGGACGAAGCTTTTCGTAAGTACACAGCACACCAATCGCGCCAAGCAAGCATGAAAGCGCGCCGGTAAAGCAAAAAAGCAATGGCGGAATGGCGAAAAGAACACCAAATACCAAGACGATTACCACGACCCGACGAAGTAAAGCGATTGGGCGTGACATGACAAGAATTCCAGGGAATGTTAACTACTGCCTATTATATGGGCGGCGGAGAGTACCACAAGATGCATAGGCGTGGTCCTATCATCCAACGGCAACTACTCCTGGCCCACAACCAGGAAACGATGGTTCAACTTCATCCGGGACCACTTTGGCTCGGTAGGCAACTGGCCGACCACCTTGGCTTAGCACCAGGGATGCCTGTAGGTTCGACTCCCGCCTGCGCCACTCGTATGAAAAATGCGTCGGCTGGGCATCGGTGAGCCTAGCTGCCTGTAAAGCAGTCGCCTTTCGGCTGTGCAGGTTCGACTCCTGCCCGGCGCACTAGATTACGGCCCGTTCGTCTATCGGTTTAGGATGCCAGCTCCTCACGCTGGCGAGGCGGGTTCGATTCCCGCACGGGCTACTCGACATGACCAAGTGGCGAAACTGGTATACGCGCGACGTTCAGAACGTCGTTCCGCAAGGAATGGGAGTTCGACCCTCCCCTTGGTCACTGAAGCATTGCAGGCGCGGCAGGTGCCCAACTGGCTTTCATAAGGCCGGTGCGCCCGGCTCAATACCGGGGCCTGCAACTTGACGCGGGTGAGCCAGTGCTCAACCGGGCCGGGCACCGACCGAAGGTTGGTCGGGCTGGAAGGCCAGGTGCGACTCCTGGACCCGCCATTTTTTGACCGGGTACGCAAATTGCGGGCACCATGTACTCATGGTGGGCGGCGAGGTCGAGAGCCTCGTGCCTGTGGGTTCAAGTCCCACCTCGGTCACTGAAAACTCGATCCCTTGGTCCAACGGCTAAGACGCCTGGGTGACAACCAGGAAAGTGATGGTTCGATTCCATCAGGGATCACTACACGAAGAACGGTCTGTAGGTGTTTCGGCAGCACGCCTCCGCGTTAAGGAGGAAGTTCCGGATCAACTCCGGGACGGACCTCTGATGCGCGATTTTGGAAGGTAGCCGGATACGGTTTGCCGGGCCGTGGTGCTAACGCGGTTCCCGCTCGTCGGGATGAGGGTTCGACTCCCTTGCCTTCCGCTGCGGCATGCAGCAATCCCAATGAGAGGACCATGCCGAGTGTGCCGAGTGACGTGTGCCCCGATGGTGAAATGGAAATCATGTCTCGGTTCTAACGAGACGTTCCGGGTTCAACTCCTGGTCGGGGTACTGAACGAGACAGTTATATACGGTGTCTGTGGTGTAGCGGTTTCTGCACGCCTGGCTGTGAACCAGGAAGTGCCGGTTCAACCCCGGCCAGATACCCTCGAAGGAGTAGGAACTTAACGTGACAAAGACTCTGCAAAGGCCGACGCTGATCCTGAACCGCAACTGGCAGCCGGTGAACGTCGCCACCGTGGCGCGTGCGCTGGTGCTGCTGTGGAACGAGTCGGCCCGCGTCGTGGACCACAAGGACTACCAGCTTTACACCTGGGAAGACTGGGCCAAGCTGCATCCGCACGACGGCGAAGACCACATCCAAGCGGTGCGGTTCAAGCTGCGGGTGCCGGAAGTGGTTGCCCTGAGCGAGTACGACCGGCTGCCGGTGGCACACGTCACCTTCAGCCGTCGCAACGTCTTCAAGCGCGACCATTTCGCCTGTCAGTATTGCGGAGCCCAGCCGGGCAGCGAGGAGTTGACCATCGACCACGTCGTACCTCGCGCGCAAGGCGGTGTGTCGAGTTGGGAGAACTGTGTCTTGGCCTGCATGGGCTGCAACAAGCGGAAGGCCGACCGCACGCCGGAGCAGGCCAAGATGCGGCTTCGGAAGAAGCCGGTCCGCCCGGCCTGGAAGCCGTTGTATGCGGATCACTCCATGCGAATGGAAAGCTGGTCGAAGTTCATCAGCGAAGCGTACTGGAACGTGACGCTGAAGGAGTAGTTGTGATGCCAATGCCTCCGGTCTTTCGGGATCGGAGGCGATTACGGGAGTGTCCTCCTGGGAGAGGAAGCGGTCTCCAAAGCCGCCCAACAGGGTTCAAATCCTTGCACTCCTGCTTGATGCCGACGTGGCCGAATAGCAAGGCGGCAGTTTTGTAAACTGCCAGACGCTGGTGCGAATCCAGTCGTCGGCTCTGGTGTGTCCCGATAGTGTAGAGGATCGCATAGGACCCTCCGAAGGTCCAGATCCAGGTTCAAGTCCTGGTCGAGACACGGAACGCCTCGCGGGTGTGCCGGATGAGCATGGCAGTCCTCGAAACTGCCGGACGAGGTTCGAGTCCTCGGCGGGGCGCTGAATGTAAAAAATGTTCTCGGAGTGTGAGGGATTAGCACGCGACCCTGCGAAGGTCGAAGACCAGGCTCGACTCCTGGATCTGGACCTTCGGAGGGTCCTATGCGATCCTCTACACTATCGGGACACACCAGAGCCGACGACTGGATTCGCACCAGCGTCTGGCAGTTTACAAAA